>JAGQSN010000098.1 GCA_020439555.1 Acidimicrobiales bacterium
CCTCGTCGAGGGTGCCGTGGGCGAGGCCGATGCGGGCCACGTTCATGCCAGCCTCGGCGAGGTCCTTGATCATCGCCTCGGATTCCGATGCGGGACCGATGGTGGCGATGATCTTGGTGCGGCGGGCCATGAGTCCAGTGAAGCAGCCGCGGACCCCCACCGAGCAGCCATATGGCCCTGATTCGCCGACGGCCTACCTGCCGCTACCGGCTCCCTCGCGGCTCACCCATCAGCGGCGCGGTTGGCGAGGGATCGGATCCTTCACGGTGAGTGGCGGGGTTGGGCACTGCTCGGGGTCGACGGCGTCAGCGAAATATCACGCTGAGTGAAACATCCTTGGTCACGGAGCGAAGCGGTATCACTGGTAGGACCAATCGTCAGCCGTTCATTTCCGAGTTGACGAGATGGTGATCAGGGAAAATTCCCTTATCTCACCTGCGTGAATGGTCAGTGAACTCAGTTCCTTGGGTCCCGAGAAGCCGTTGACGCCCATCACGGTGAGTGACTAAGGTGTCTCACGGACAGTAGCCGAAGAAGTTTCAGCGTCCCGGGACCGCTTCGGTCGGAACGGTGCGTCGTGGGACGGAGAAGGTCGAGCATGAACCAGCATCCCGACGCAACCACGGCGGAGGACCACGGCGGAGACGTCGTCGATCTCACCGACTCGTCCGAGCGTCGGGAGGTCGCGGATCTCACGTCCCAGGGCATGAGCCTGTCGATCGTGATGCCTGCACACAACGAGGAGGCCACGATCGACCGTGCCGTGCGGAGGGTGCTCGCCGCTTCGGTCCGCTGCCCGTTCGAACTGATCGTGGTCGACGACGGCAGCACGGACGAGACGGCCGCTCGTCTCGAACGGATACGTGACTCCCGGGTGCGGGTCGTGAACCAGAAGGTGAACCTGGGCAAGGGGGCCGCCGTCCGAACCGGTGCAGCTGCTGCGAGAGGGACGCACATCCTCGTGTTCGACGCGGACTTGGAGTACGACCCGGACGACATCGACATCCTCGTCGGCGAGGTGATCGAACACGACATGACGGTCGTCTACGGCACAAGGTTGTTCGGACAGAACACCGTCTACGGGTCCTTCCGATACGCGATGGGCAATCGTGCGACCACCTTCGCCGCCAACTGCCTCTTCGACTCGTACATCTCGGACCTGCACACGTGCCTGAAGCTGTTGCCGACGGACTTGTTCAGGAGTCTGCACCTGACCGAGAACGGTTTCGGCCTGGACACCGAGATCACGGCCGAACTGCTGCGTAGGGGATTCCGGCCGTTCGAGGTTCCCGTCCGCTACGTGGGCCGTTCCAGGGCCGAGGGCAAGAAGATCACATGGCGCGACGGTGTGGAGTGCCTGTCGATCCTGGCCAAGGTCCGCATGAGGCGACACCGGACGTCCACGGTGGAGCGTTCCTGCGGAAACCGCTTCGTCGTGACCGCCGGCCCGGTCGGCAACGTCGACCGCGACGTCGCAGTGTCCGTCCTCGCCTGAGACAGTTCAGTTCGTGGAGATGACGGAATCGGGCCCGGACGGGGCGAGCGAGATGTCGGCGCGCGTCGACGCGCCTCAGAACCGCTCCCCGGTCGTCGCTCTCTGTGCCGCAGTCGCTGCCGTGGTCGTGCTGGTGAGCATCGCGACCGGGCCTGCCGCACCGACTCTGCGCAGAGCGGGTCTGCTCCCGGGTCCCGCATCGGTCACCGAGGCCTGGTTCTCGGACGTGGCGAGGCTTCCGCGGGTCGCTGCGCCTGGGCAGAGGGTCTCCGTCGGCCTGGTCGTAGCGAACCACGAAGGCTCGGATCGCGACTACCGGTGGCGTGCCGAGATGGTCGACGGGCCGAAGGTCACGCAGGTCGCGTCCGGGGCGCTCCAGGTCCGTCACGGCGACGCCGAACACCTGAAGGTCACCGCGGAGATGCCACAGACTCCCGGTCGGTCGTTGTTCAGGATCGTGGTCGACGGCGGCTCCGCCAACGAACCGGTGCTGTCGATTCCCGTCTGCACCTTCGAACACGACGGCAGCGGTTGCGAGGACGTGGGGCGATGAGCGGCGAACGCCTCCCCGTGGTCGCTGTGGTCAGCGACGCCATCCACCCCTACCACCGGGGCGGGAAGGAAGTTCGCTACCGGGAAGTGGTGAAGCGACTCCGGGACTCCGGCTTCGAGGTCCACGTCCACACGATGAAGTGGTGGGACGGTCCCCGGGACATGGTCGACGAGGACGTCCGCTACCACGCTCTCTGTCGCCTGCACCCCCTCTACAAGGGCGAGCGGCGGTCGATCGTCCAGGCGGTCGCGTTCTCGATCGCATGTCTGGGTCTCCTGCGGGAACGCTTCGACGTGATCGAGGCGGATCACATGCCCCATCTGCCCCTCTTCGCCCTGCGGGTCGTCGCGACGCTCAAGCGGCGCCCCCTCGTCGTCACCTGGCACGAGGTGTGGGGCCGTGAAGGTTGGACCACCTACCTCGGTCGGGCGGGACTCGTCGCGTGGCAGATCGAACGTGCCGCGATGCGCATGCCCGACCGGATCGTCGCAGTTGGGGACGCCACGGCGGAACGGTTGGTGGACGCCGGGGTTCGGCCCGATCGGGTCGAGGTACTGGCCAACGGCGTCGACCTGGCTGCGATCGAAGCGGCGCCGGTCGCGCCCGACCCGGTGGGCATCCTGTTCGTCGGAAGGCTCATAGAGCACAAGAGGGTCGACCAGTTGCTCGGCGCCGTCGCCCTCCTGAACGAGCGAGGCATCGACGTGAACTGCACGATCGTCGGTGACGGGCCCGAACGTGATCGCCTCCGGATGACTGCCCGGTCCCTCGGAGTCGAGGATCGAACCCGGTTCCTCGGAATCGTCGACGACGATGCGGACGTCTTCGGGATGATGAAGCGTTGCGACGTGTTCGTGTCTCCTTCGGTTCGTGAAGGGTTCGGACTATCGCTCGTGGAGGCGCTGGCGGCCGGGGCCGCCGTCGTCACCAGCGACCACCCCGACAATCTGGGGAACCGCCTCGTCGAGGACGGCGTCACCGGCGTCGTGTGTCCGCCGACGGCAGCGGCGCTCGCCGACGGGATCGCCCGCTGTCTCCGAACGCCCACGCGTCGTCCTGACGCCGTTGCCGCACTCGTCGAACGTCACGACTGGGATCGGGTGTCGGCCGGGCTGGGCACCTTGTACCGCCAGGTCCACCGGAGGCGGTCGTGCGCATGATCCTCGAGGAGGTGTCCGAACACCGCGAGGCGGAACTGGAGTCGACGCCATCCCATCCCGACGAGAAGCACGTGAAGGACGAGCTGAGGTTCGCTCTCGGGGTTCTCGCCGCGTTCAACGTCGCGGTCGTGGCCAACGACCTGGCCGCCGGCCGCTGGCTGTCGGTCACGATCCTCCTCGTGGCACCCGGCGTGCTGTTGATGAGCGGGTCGGGTCTGCCCCGTGCGGGAGACGGTGTCGTCCGTCTCGCCCAGAGCGTCGCCGCGTCTCTGGTGATCCTCATGGGACTGGGGCTGGCGGCGAGCGCAGTGCTGCCGATCTTGGGCGTCGACCGGCCGCTCGATCGGATCCCCGGCGTGCTCGCCGCCGACGCGCTGCTCGTCACCCTCGGAGCCTGGTCGTTGCGCAGGTCGCGTCCGACGGACTGGCTGCTGGGGGCATCCGGACCGCGTTTCGCCGACGTCATGACCGTCACCGCACTCGGAGCGCTGCCATTGCTCGCGGTAGGCGGGGCCAACTCCCTCGACTCGAAGGCAGGAGGTGGCCTCGCTCTCCTGGCCGTCCTGGGAGCGGTCGGCGCTGCGACCGCGCTCCTGGCGCGTTCGGACCACTGGCAGCCGTGGGTCGTCTCCGCAGTGCTGGCCTCCGTCGCGCTGACTCTCGTGCTCGGCTTCAGCCTCCGGGGCGCTTCGGTCTTCGGGTTCGACATCCAGCAGGAACTGGGCGTGTTCCACGACACCTGGAACGCCGGTGCCTGGCACGTACCAGCCGACGGCGACCCGTACGGTTCGATGCTCAGCATCACCGCGTTGCCGGCGTTGGTCGTCGGTGTGACCGGACTCTCGGGCGTCACGGTCTTCGCCGTCGGAGTCGCGGTCGTGCTCAGCCTCGTTCCGGTCCTCGTCAACGCTGTTCTTCGGGAGTGGGCACCGAGGGGTGCGGCGGTGTCGACGGTCCTGTTGGTCCTGGCGTCCGCCGCGTTCAGCCAGCAGTTGCCGGGCATCGCCCGCCAGTCGGTAGCGCTGCTGCTGTTCGCAGAGTTCGTGCACCTCGCGGGCCAGGTGTACCGGAAGGACGTCGACGCGGGGACGGTTCGTCGTCTCAGGGTGGCGATCGTCGCGCTCGGGGCCGGTATCGCCGTCGCGCACTACTCCTCCGCGTATGTGGCCGTCGGCCTGGCTCTCGGCACCTGGTTGATCACGGCGACCGTCGGACGTGGACGGACCGCACCGGGGGCGGTGCGTGCCTTCACGCTGCCGGTCGTGGCGCTCCTCCTGGCCGTGACGGTCGGTTGGAACGTCGTGCTGACCCACTCCACCGAGAACGTGTCACGCCTCGTCGCCGCGACCTCTGACCGCGGCATCGACCTTCTCCCGGGTGGTCGGGGAGGATCGATCATCGGCCGTTGGCTGAACGGGAACGTCCCGCAGACGATCAGCGGGGAGCAGTACGAGGCCCAGCGGCTGGCGGACCTGGAGGAACACGCCCCGTGGTTCCTGCCGATGCGTGGTGCAGGAGATCATCGCTACGCCCTGGTCGACATCGACAACGCCGGTCCACCTCCGACGGTCTGGGTGTCGTTGTGGAGAACGGGCGCGGTCATCGTCGCCCAGTCGGTGCTCGCTGCGATCGTGGCGGGTGTGGCGTTGTTCGCCCTTCGCCGTTGGCGTCGTGGCCGGGCGGAGAACCTCGAACCCGTGGCGCTGTTCGCCGTCACCCTCGTCTTCGTCGGGATCGTTCGCGTCAGCGGTGTCGCAGCCGAGCTCTACAACGTCGAGCGCGTGCTGGTCCAGGCTGCGGTGATCCTCGGAATCGGGCTCGCGGCCTCGATCGAGTACTGCCGGAGGCGTCTTCCGAGGGCGTCCATGCTCGTACCGGTCGCCGCGGTCGGGCTCCTGGTCTGGTCGACGGGCCTCGTCGTCCAGTTGGGCACTCCGAAGAGCCGTGCACCGTTCGTCGCCAGCCGTCCGGTCAACTTCGCGAACGGCGGGGAGGACGACGACCGGTTCGTCGTCAAGCCCGAGGAGGTCGCCGCGACGACGTGGCTCAGCCGCCATGTCCCGCCGGATTCCCTGGTGTTCACCGATCGCTACGGCCGCCTGCGTGTGATCGGCGGTTCCTCCCTGCGCTACGGGGTGGTCGACGGCCTCACCCCGGCGACGATCGACCGGCGCGCCTTCGTGTTCCTGACGGCGTCGAACGTCGACGGCAGGGCGAGGGGCTCGCTGGGACTGGAGCAGGCGCGCTACGTGACGCCTCGCCGTTTCCTCGTCGAGCGGAAGTCCGTCGTCTACTCGAACGGCGCGGTGGAGGTGTTGAAGTGACTCCGTCCGTCAGCGTCGTCGTCATCTCCAAGGACGAACCGAGCCTCGCCGACACCCTCGACCTGCTCCGCCCCCAGGTCGACGCGGCCGGCGCCGAGTGCATCGTCGTCGACGCGTCCGGAGGGCGGCTCGACGGGATCGGCCACGACCGCCCGTGGGTCAGGTGGGTCGAGTTCACACCGGTCGAAGGACGTCCGAGGAGCATCCCCCACCAGCGCAACGCCGGCGTGGCGTTGTCCGAGGCCCCGATCGTGGCCTTCGTCGACTGTGGAGGAAGGCCGGGGGAGAGCTGGCTCGCCGACCTGACCGAACCGCTCCTGGCCGGAGTCGAGGAGGTGACCTGCGGGCCGCTCCTGTCGACCGGAACGAGCACCTACTCCGGAGACGAGGACAGGCAGCGCCCCGACTACGTCGAGGAGTGGCCCACCGCGAACCTCGCGTTCACTCGCGCAGCGTTCGACGCCGTCGGAGGTTTCGACGAGACCTTCGACTACGGATCCGACGTCGAGTTCTGCTGGCGCCTGCGGGATTCGGGCCGCCGCATCCGCCACGTGTCCACCGCGCAGGTCACCTACGACTGGGGTGACGGGAGCCGCCAGGCACGCCGGGCGTTCCGCTACGGCGCCGCCCGGGCTCGTCTCTACCGGACGCACCCCTCGCGAATCCCGGCGGCGATAACCGGAGATCCCATGTCGTTCGCGTATCCGGCGTTCCTGCTCGGCCTGCCGTTGATGCTCAGGTTCCGTGCCTACCCGTTGCTGCTGACGATCCCCCTCTGGCGGAACCGGCGGATCGGTGGCCCGAGGGTCGTCGCCGAGCACCTCGTCCAGGGAGCCGGGGTGCTCGCGGGGGTTGCCGAGGCCGTCGCGGAACGTCGAGGTGGACGATGAGCCGTCGACCGATCGGAGTGACCGTCTTCCCGCGGGACCCGAACCCCTACCAGGAGGCGCTGCGCTCTGGCGTGGAACCGCACGGGGTCCGCTGGCACTACCTGGACGGACCGACTTCCTCGCAGACGCTGAACACGGCCCTGCTGCCAGTCATGCTCACCCTTCACCGCCTGTGCGGTGACCGCGTGCTCCACGTGCACTGGGTGTACCCGTTCTCTCTCGTGTGGGCACGCAGCCGTGCCGCCCGTCGGATGATGCGCGCCTGGTTCACCTTCGTGCTCTTCGTCGCCAGGGCTCTCGGGTTCCGCATCGTCTGGACCGCTCACAACCTCCTGCCGCACGACAAGGTCTTCGACGACGACGCAGCGGCCCGTCGCGCTCTGGTACGCAGCGCCGGCACGGTCATCGTCCACCAGGAGTGGGCCGCGGACGAGGTGAGGAACCTGGGCGGTTCCGAGGTGCTCGTCATCCCCCAGGGGCCATACAGGGCAGCGCCGGCACCGTCCCGTTCCGAAGCGAGGCGTCGACTCGGCCTGCCCGCGGACGCCTCCGTGGTCGTCGCTTTCGGACGAGTCGAGAAGTACAAGGGGATCGACCTGCTCATCGACGCAGTCGTCGGCGGGGAAGAGCCTCTGCCGGTGCACCTGCTCGTCGTCGGGGAGTGCCGCACCGAGGCGCTCCGGCGCCGGCTGATCGACGCAGCCCGCGGGCACGACAGGGTGCACCTTCAGCTTCGCTACCAGACCGACGAGGAGTTGGCCCTCGCGCTCGCCGCCGCGGACGTGGCCGCTTTCCCGTTCCACTCGATCACCAACAGCGCGTCGATCCCCACGGCGTTGGCGGCGGGACTCCCGGCCGTCATTCCTGACCTCCCTGCCCTGGCCCACCTGGCCGACGAGGCTGTCATCAGGTATGCCGCGACAGGAGGGTTGGAGGCTCTCGCCGCGGCGTTGCGTCGCGCGGCCGAGATGACTCCGGCCCAGCTGAACGAGCGTTCGCAGGCGGCCGCGGAATCGGTCGCCGGTGACAGTTGGGACGCGGCGGGTGAAGCGACGGCCAGGGCCTATCGAAGGTTGTTGGACGAAAAGGAGCGAACCGACCCGAGTGGCCCAGCGGACGAGTCCGTCGCCGGTGGCGGGGCATCCGCGGACGGCGCGGTCTCACCGTCGCTCGCCGTCTCGCTAGTGGGACCCCACCCGCCGGCGCGTGACGGCATCGGCACGTTCCTGGCGGACCAGGCCGGCGCACTCGCTTCCCGGGCACGGACGGAGGTGCTCACCTTCCGTCGCCTCGCGACGAACGGGTCCTCCACGGTGACTGACGAACCGGTACCGGTCCACGGGGTGCTTTCCACCAACCCGGTCTCGGCAGTTCGTGCCGATCGGGTGATGGTGGACAGTGCACCGGACGTCGTCCACATCCAGTTCGCGATCCCCGCGTTCGGCCCCGCCATCATCCCGACTCTCCTGGCAGCTCGTCGAGCCCGCTGGAGCGGTGCCCGGGTCGTGGTCACGCTTCACGAGGTGGCGAGGGAGATCCAACTGCTGGGTCCCCTGGGAGCTGCCGTCCAGTCCTTCCTCGCCCGCCAGGCGGACGGGGTGATCGTCCATTCGGAGGAAGCAGCCGAGCTCCTCGTAGAGCGGTGCGGGGTCGACGCCGGCCACATCACGGTCCTGCCCCTCGGAGGTCGACGGCTGCCCGCCGCTGCCACCGCCCCCGATACCGTCGCAGAACGCTACGGGGTGGAGAACGACCGGTACGTCGTGTTCTTCGGCTACATCCACCCGGACAAGGGGATCGAGCACCTCGTCGAGGCGACCCGACTCCTCCGGGACCTGCGCCCCGACATCGGTCGTGACATCCGCGTGCTCATCGCCGGCAGCGTGCGTCCCAGGAAGGGGCTGTTCGTCCCGTTCGGATGGCGAGACCAGCGCTACGAGCGCGACATCCGTCGACGCGTTGCCCGCTACCGACTCGACGGGATGGTCCGCTTCGCCGGTTACGTGCCCGACGAGGACCTCCCGGCGTTGCTCGGACGGTCCCGGGCGGTGGTGTTGCCGTACCTTCGGGCGACCCAGAGTGCCGTCCTGAACGTGGCGGCGTCGGCCGGCGCCCCTGTGGTGGTCAGCGAGATCGTCGGCCTCGCCGACGCCACCGACGGTGGTTCGCTGACAGTGCCTCCGGCGGATCCGGTCGCCCTCGCCCGTGCCATAGAACGTGTGGTCGACGAGCCCGATCTCGTAGCGGACCTGCGGGCTCTCCAGCGTGCCCGAGCCGAGAGGAACGATCCCGAGGTGCTCGTCGAGGAGCTGATCAGCTACTACCGCGAGTTGGTGGACCGATGACTGCAACGCCGCGTTCGTTGGAAGCCGTCGAGCTGGAGGAACGACCCACCTCCGATGGTCAGGTCTCCCGACTCGCCTCTGCAGTCGCCGCGTTCCGATCCGACAGCCTGGCCCGGAACTCGTTCTGGTTGATCTCGAACAGTGCACTGCTGGCGGTGCTCGGATTCGTGTTCTGGACGGTCGCCGCCCGCCGCTACACGGAAGAGCACGTCGGGCTCGTCACCGCCATCTCCGGCGGTGTCGGCCTCGCTTCGAGCGCTGCATCGCTCGGGCTACCGAACACGATCATCCGTTTCCTGGTGGGCGAGCGTGACCGGCGGGCGATGGTTGCCTGTGCCGTCCTCGCGACGGCGTCGCTCGGCGGTGTCCTCGGGGCGGCGTGGGTAATGGTCCCGGGTCAGTTCGGTACGCCGTTCTCGGAGGTCGGCGGCCGTACTGAGCTCGTCGTGGTCCTCGCCCTGGCCGTCGGTGGACTCGCCTCGAGTGCGATCGTCGACGCCGCGTTCACGGCGATGAGATCCACCGCGCTCCTTCCGGTGAAGAGCGTGGCGGGCAGCCTGGCACGGGTCCTGCTCCTGCTGGTCCTGCCCGCGACCAGTTCCCTGCGACTGCTCGCCGTGTTCGTTCTCGGGATCGCCCTCAGCACCGTCGTCGGCCTCGTCGTGCTGACGCTCCGCTACCCCGGCCGGATCGGGCCGGACGCCATCGGGCGGGGTAGGGCAGCAGTGGGACGGGCTTCCTCGTTCGTCGCCGGGAACTACGTCGCGACCCTCGTAGCCATCATCCCTCTGACCACGCTGCCGATGATCACGGTGGCGCGCCTGGGCAGCGCGGACGCCGCCTACTTCGCCATCCCGCTCATGATCTGCAACCTCCTCACCTTCATCCCCCAGATGACGTCGCAGTCGTTGCTCGCCGAGGCTGCGCACAGCGAGACGGACCTGCCGGCGCTGATCACGCGTTCACTGCGAGGGATCTATGCCGTCATGGTCCCAGCCGCTTTGGTCATGGCGGCGGTCGCACCGTTGGTGCTGTCGGTGTTCGGACCCGACTACTCCAGCAACGGAACGACCGTCCTGCGACTGCTCGCCCTCGGCGCACTCGTCTCCAGCTTCAGCTACGTCGCCGACACCGTCCTCAACGCCCGCCGTCAGGTGCGTGCCTACGTCGTGGTGAACACGCTGGGGACCGTCGTCGTCCTCGGTGCCGCCGTCGCGGGAATGTCCTTCGGGCTCGCCGGTCTCGGCTGGGGCTGGATCGCCGGCCAACTCGGCTACGCCGTGATCGCTGCCGTCGCCGTCAGAGGAGGTGGACGTCGGTGAACACTCCCGCAGTGACCGTGGCGGTCTGCACGCACAACCGTGCAGGAAAGCTCGAGCGCTGCCTCGCCGCCCTCGCGCTCCAGAAGACGAGTTCGTCGTTGACGGTGCTCGTGATCGACGACGGCTCCACCGACGACACACGTGCCGTGGCGGAGGCTGCGGGCGTCACCTACCTCCGTCAGGAGCCACAACAGGGCCTCGGCGCGGCGCGGGTTCGCGCGCTGGCGGCCACCGAGTCACCGCTGTTGATCCTCACCGACGACGACTGCCTGCCGGACCCCGACTGGGTCGAGCGCCTCGTGGTCGCGATGGAGGATCCTGCGGTGGTGGCAGCGGGTGGTGCCGTCACCCCCGCCGAGACCGACCACGTGCTGCTCCGCTACTACGCCGTCACGAACCCGGTCTCCGCCCTGCCACCCAGCCTGCTCGTCGGTGGCGGTGCCCTCTACAGGCTGCGGCTCCAACTGGAGAACCACGTGAGGTTGCCTCGGCCGCTGCGACCCGGCCCCCTCTACGCGGCGGTCGGAGCCAACATGATCCTGCGGGTCGACGCCCTCCGGGCCGTCGGCGGCTTCGACGCCGCGATGACCTTCGGGGGAGAGGACGAGGACGTGTGCGTGCGGCTGCGGGAACGCTTCGGCGACGACTCCATCGTCTACGTCGAGGACGCCCACGTCGGCCACGACTACGACCCGTCGCTCCGCGACGCCCTCCGACGCAAGCGAGCCTACGGTGCCGGTGCCGGTCGGAACTTCGTGAACAACCGGTCGGGTCTACCGCCACTGTTCCCGGGTCCGATCGCGGTCGCTGCAGTCGCGGGGACGGCCCTGCTCGCGCGCAGGCATCGCCCCAGCCTCCTGCTCGCGGCGTTGTCGGCGCCGTTGGCGGTCTACCCCCGCTGGTCGATGAGGGCCCTACGCGAACGAGACCCCGAGAGCCTCGCCTACGCGTACATCCAGTTCGGGGAGGAAGCGGCCACGACCGGCGGCTTCTTCGCCGGCGTGCTGCGCACCGTCAGGGGAAAGCGATGAGCGGAAGCAGCTTCGCCGTGCTCGTCCCGGTCGGACCGGGCGAGGAGGAGTCGGCTCGCCTCGACGACACGGTCGACTCCCTGCTGGCGTACGAACCCACCGCCCGACTCTTCGTGATCGACGACAACGAACAGGACCGGAACTTCGCTGCGCGCCTTCCGTCCGACGCGACCGTGATCCGGACGCCGCTGTGGGGTCGTGGCGTCCCACCGAGTCGCTACGACGCGATCATGCTCGGCACGATCACGGCCCTCCGCGAGGTGCAACGTGCCCCGGTCGACTGGATGTTGTCGATCGACACGGATGCGATCGTCGCGGGGAAGTTCGCCGCGTCGATCGAAGCAGCTCTCTCGGCCCATCCACGGGCCGGTCTGTTGGGCTCGGCGCACCGGCTGTGCACGGGCGAACCACGGGTCACGGGGCAATGGCGGCTCGACCTGCTCATGAGCGCACTGCCAGTGCAGACGGTCCTGAGCGGTGGACGGCGCACCTTCTCCACCAAGCATCCCGCTGCGGCGTGGCGTTGCGCCGCGCTGCTGCGGGCTGCGCGGCGCAACGGCTACGAGTGGGGTGAACACTGTCTCGGCGGTGCGTACGTGGTGACCCGTTCCCTGCTGGATCGACTGGACCTGATCGACCCCACCCCGTGGAAGGGTGGTCGCCTCCCCGAGGATGTCGTGCTGGGTGTGCTCTGCCGGGCTGCCGGACTCGACATCGTCGACCTGGTCGACCGCGGGGAACCGTTCGGGGTTCGTCACATCGGCCTACCGGCCTCGCCGGAGTGGCTGCTGGCCCGGGGTCATGTCCTCCTCCACTCAGTCAAGGACGAACCCGGTCGGCGCGAGGCCGACACGAGGGCCTGGTTCCGCCAGCGTCGCGGCACGGGTGCGACAGCGGAGCGGGCCACTCGCGCCGAACCCTGATCGAACCCGACAGCCCTCACGGCGGGTCGGCTTCGGTCTCGTCTGTATCGCGATGCCCACGTCCCGGCGGGTCTCGGGGGATCGGATCTAGGGTCGGTCGATGGCTCACCCACGACTCGGTCTCACCTTCGCCAGCCTCATGTCCCTAGGCCCGGACCTCGCGCTGGACACCGCCCGACAGGCCGCTGACCTCGGCTACTCGTCCTTCTGGACGGCGGAGACGACCGGACCCGAGGCCTTCTCCCTGCTCGCTGCCGCCGGAGCGGTAGCACCCGGACTCGACCTGGGCACCGGCGTCCTCGCCCTCCAACTCCGAACCCCACCACTCGCTGCGATGGGGGCGGCGACGCTCCAGGCGCTGCACCCGGATCGTGACGTCCTCCTCGGCGTCGGCATCTCGTCGCCGGTGGTCGCCAACCGCTGGCATGGCGCACCCTACGGTGACCGTCCCCTCGCCCAGGTGCGCGAGTACGTCACCCTCGTGAAGGCGTGCCTGAGCGGGGAGAAGGTCGACTTCGCGGGCGACTTCTACTCGGTGAAGGGGTTCCGCCTCGGCGTGCGCCTCGGCGACCGCCGCCCGAAGGTGATCCTCGGGGCCCTCAACCCCGGAATGCTCGCTCTGGCCGGAGAGGTGGCGGACGGTGTGCTGCTCAACTACCTGCCCGCGTCCCACGTGGCGTGGTCGGTGGAGCAGGTGAGATCGGGCGGCGATGCCGAGGTCTATGCGTACGTGCACGCCGGCGTGGGTGACCGTGACCAGGCGTTGCCCAAGGCCCGCCGCGACCTGTTCTCCTACGCCGTCGTC
>JAGQSN010000099.1 GCA_020439555.1 Acidimicrobiales bacterium
CGCCGTCGAGGTAGAGGATGCGGTCGATGAGCGCCTCGGCGTGCTTCATCTCGTCGATCGACTCGTCCCGGACGTGGTCGGCCAGCTTGGTGAAGCCCCAGTTCGAGCACATCTTGGCGTGGATGAAGTACTGGTTGATGGCCGTGAGTTCGGCCGTCAGGATCTCGTTCAACATCTCGATGATGGCGGGATCACCTTGCATGGTCGTCTCCTCGTTCCGGCGTGATCACGCCACCGTAGCGACCCTTACCCGAGGTTGGGCTGCTTGACATTGCCTGCTCGGAGCGCCCCGCTCCGAGTGAGAATCGTGCTGTGACCAGGACGGATAGTCCGCTGACGAGGGTCGGGTCAGGCCGCCGCGGTCGCCAACGAGCCGTGCAGGTTCACCTTCTCCTCGACCAGGATCGCTTCCACGACCGAGGCGCAGCCGCCGCAGCGATCGCCGACTCCGCACCGCTCGGCCAGTTGTTCTGCGTCGAGCGCGCCGTTGGCCACCTGCGCTCGGATCTCCCGATCGCTCACTGCGTGACAATGACACACGACCATCACCGGTAAGTCTGCCTAACGATCGGTCTAGTGTCAACCGTTCGGTCAGGAGTCGGCATGTCGAATGTCGTCGGGCGGGTGGTTCGGACTACGACTCTCCGGGCCGTACGATTGCCCGACCGGTCCAGGAGGGTTAGTGGAGAAGGCAACTGTCAAGGATCTCGCCGAGGAACTGGGCATGCCGCCGTCCGCGCTCATCGAGGAGTGCCAGCACCTGGGCATCGATGCCGCGTGGGCGGGGGCGACCCTCGAACCGGTGGCGGTGTCGATGCTCCGCGACCGGTTCGGCAGATCCGCCGCGGCGCCGCCTCTGCGAAGGGGACCCGGTCCGGAGCGTCGGGCCACGCCTTCCAAGTTGCCCCCGACGGCCGTCGGTTCGTTGCCCGAGGTCGCGGCCTCGCTCGTCCCGAAGCTGCAGCACGAACATGGTCCGCTCAGCCACCACGACGAAACCGGCGCCGAGGAGACCAAGGTCACCAAGCAGTCCCTCCTGGAGCAGTCACGCCGCTTCGACAGCACCGCTCGGACCGCTCTGTTCGCGGCTGGCCTGGGTGTCGTCCTGCTGGTCGCAGCGCCCCACTCGCCTCACGTGGTGCTCACGGTGTTCGCCTGGTTGATCACCGCGGTCTCGGGACTGGTCGCCTTCTTCGCGGGAAACCGCTCCCGGTACAAGATCACCACCCATCCCGAGAAGCTGAAGGGGATGGCACCGGCGCTCGTGGCCATGGCGATGGGGCTCGTGATCTTCGCCTCGGTCGTCGGTGGAGTCTGGGTCGTCGTGCGTGATGCGCCGGCATCCGCGGCTCCTTCGATCATCGGTGGACGGGCCGACGTCTCGGAACTGCGTTGGGCCTATCACCGGGTCGCTCGTATCCGTCAGGAGGGCTGGCACCGTCCGGCCAAGGACGCCGGAACCTGCTGGGTCAAGCCCGACGAGAACGACGAGGTGGAGCCGCGTGAGCCCGAGAGGGTCGAGTCGACCTACAGAGACCTCTCCTGCACGAGCAAACACGACGCCGAGGTGCTGGCCGTGTTCTCCGTGAACCGAGACGCGGACTCGCCGTACCCGGGAGCCGAACACCTGGTGGAAATCGGTCGGGAACGCTGCCAGTCACTTCTGGAATCCCTCAAGACACGTCCGCCTGGCATGACGGTGGAGATCGAGTATCCGACCCAGGAGGGTTGGTCCGACGCCGACCATGACGTCGCATGTGTCGTCGTGGCGACCCGACGCGGTTCGATCGTCGGTTGAGCGTGTCGCGGGTCCACGGAGTGGGAGGCCTCAGTCCGTGTTCTCCGCCACCTGACGGCGTGCCCAGACCAGATCGGCCTTTCCCGTAGGTCGGCGGGCGACCTCGTCCACGAACACGATCCGCCTGGGCACCTTGAAGTCCGCCAGCTTCTCCCTGCAGTGCAGCTCCAGGGCCGAGGCGTCGACCTGCGTACCTCGGCGACGCTGAACGACCGCCGAGACACGTTCGCCGAAGCGATCGTCGGGCAACCCGATCACCACGGCGTCGTAGACGCCGGGATGCGACTTGAGGGCGATCTCCACCTCCTCGGGAAACACCTTCTCGC
>JAGQSN010000009.1 GCA_020439555.1 Acidimicrobiales bacterium
GGCCAGAAAACGCAGAAGGCCCGGAAACTCAATGTTTCCGGGCCCTCCAGTTGGTGGCGGGGGCAGGATTTGAACCTGCGACCTTCGGGTTATGAGCCCGACGAGCTACCAGACTGCTCCACCCCGCGGCGAGCTGGAGGCCACCCTATCGACGCTTACTTCGCGACCGCAACCTGGCCGATTGTTCCTCCGGTCAGCTGGGGTTCGCTTCTACAGACCTGGAACCCACGACTCTTCCGCATGCACGGCCAGGCCGGAACTACGCGGCCAGCAGGCGGCCCCTCTCAGGACCGGGCGCTATGTGTCCGCGGCGATCGTTGTTGGTGGTGCCGAGGCGTCCCTGGTCGGAGCCGTCGTTGCCGTGGGCGTTGTCGAGGTGGTGGTTCCCTTCCCCTCGCCGCCCGAGGACTTGCCTCCCGAGTTACCGTCGTCGTCCTTGCCGGTCCTGGCCGCTTCGAGCTCCTTGACGAGGGCCTGGACCTCCTTCATCTGCTCGGCGTAAGCGACCGGGTCCCCAGCCTTGAGCGCGGCGTCGGCCCGGTCCGAGGCGTCGACGAGCTTGCCGATGATCGTGTCCACCGTCGACGACGTCGACCCGCCCTCGTCACCCTTGGGTGTCGTCGTACCGGTCGAACCCGGTTCCTTCGTGGGCTCCGAGTCCTCCGTGTCGATCGCGTCGGACGTGATCCTCGTGTCCTCGATCCCCTCCGGCACGTCGTTGCCGAAGATCTGCACGAGCGCTTCCCGCAGTGTCGTCCCCACCGCCACCTCGGTGCCCGTCGAGCTCTGGTAGCTGACGATCACCCGCTGAAGCTGCGGGGCCTTCACGTCGGTCCCGGCCACGAACATCGACTGGACGTAGAGCAGCGAGTCCCCCACCGGCACCAGGACCGGTGACGCGAACTGGCACACCGAACTGCCCGTGCACTGGCTCCGGCGAAGATCACCGATCGTGTCGTCGGACTGGATCCCGTCGGCCGCCAGGTTCGGGCCGTCGGGCTGGTTGCCCGGTGGGATCACGTACGACACGAGCTGCCCGTAATGACCGGGATCGCTACGGGCCACCATGAACGAGGACAACTGGTTCTGGCTCGTCGCTCCACGGCCGCCCGGTGCGAACGGCCGCATGATCACGAACGACAGCTCATCCTCGCCCGGCAAGGTCATCAACACGTACTGGGACTGGTAGAGGTCGTCGGGGCTGATCGGCTGTCCGTCCACACCCACGTCCCGTTCAGCCTCCGCGGTCACCTGCCGCACACCGGGCTCGGCGGGCACTCGCCACTCGTCGTTGCGGTCGTACAGCGACTTCGCGTTCGACACGTGGTACCTCGCCCACATCTGCGTCTGGACGGTGAACAGGTCCTCCGGGTACCGGAAGTGCTGCACCAGCTCGGCCGGCGCCTTCGACACGGGCGTGAACAGGTCCGGGAACGCCTTCGTGTACGCCCGGATGATCGGGTCGGTCCCGTCCACGACGTACATCGTCACGGTCCCGTCGTAGGAGTCGACGACAGCCTTCACCGAGTTGCGGGCGTAGTTGAACGAACGGTTCCGCAGACCGCTGTCCACATCCAGCCCGCCCGTGTCTGCCCGCTGGGCGTTCGGGTAGTTGCGGGTCGTCGTGTAACCGTCGACGACGTACTTCACCCGGCCGTCGAGCACCACCACGTACGGGTCGTGGTCGAACGCGAGGAACGGTGCGAGGGACTTCACCCGGGTCGATACGTCCCGGGCCAGCAGCACCTTCGAGTCCGCGTCGATGCTGCCCGACACGAGCGGGTTGATGTCACCGAAACGAACCGCGAACGCCGCCTTGCGGAGAAACCCGGACACCCCGTCGCCCATGCGGATCCCGTCGGCCCCGTCGTAACGGTTCGACGCAGCGTCCGAACCTGGCGCGTCGATCTCGTCCACGCCCGTGTTGACGATCACGTAGCCCGAACGCTGTTGCTTGCCGAAGTAGATCCGCGACTCCTTCAGCTTGGCGAGCTCCGAGTCGATGCGGGGCTCGCCGCTGGAGGTCTTGTCGTTCGCCGGCGCGGCCACGATTCCGGAGCCGTGCGTGTAGGCGAGATGCGTGTTCTCCCACGACTTCTCGTCCGCGTTCGGGGCGAGGTCACGGGCCGCGATCATCACCTCTGTCGAACGGTCGTCGATCGGGTAACGGTCCACGTCCACGTCGGTGATGTTGTAGAGGCCCCGGTTCTCCTGCTCCTTCTGGAAGCTCGACGCCATGATCGCCGGGTCCCACAACCGCACGTTCCGCAGCGTGTCCAGGTGGTCGGACAGGTCCGACGCCTTCAGGTCGCCCTTCCAGTCGAAGGCCTCGGTCTCGACGTCGCTCAACCCGTAGGCCTTCTTCGTGGCCGCGATGTTGTGCTCTATGTAGGGCTGCTCCATCGTCGACTCGGACGGCTCGACACGGAACCGCTGCACGAATGCCGGCACGATCACCCCGGCAAGCACCGCGACGAGCATCCACAGGCCGACGCCCATGACCGGCAGCACCCAGCCCCGCCGCCAGATGTTCGCGATGAACAACCCGAAAGCGAACACCGAGATCAGGATCAACAGGTACGTAACCCGGAGCTGCACGTTCACGTCCGTGTAGGTCGCCCCGTCGACTGCTCCACGGGTGGAGAACGTGAGCTGGTAACGGTCCAGCCAGTACCTCGCGCCCTGCACGAGGGCGAGCGCACCCAACAACACCGACACGTGCGCCTTCACCTGCGGGGTGACGCGGTCCAGGTTCGTGTGGAACCGGATCCCGCCGTTGAGCACGTGGGACATCAGCGTCACGATCAACACGAGGATCAGCGCCGAGAACAGCCACGACAGCACGGTCGTGAGGAACGGCAGTTGGAACACGTAGAAACCGATGTCGGTTTTGAACGTGGCGTCTCGCTGACCGAAGTCGACCCTGTTCGTGAACAGCACCCACTGGTTCCAGTTCGTCCCGAGACTCGCGCCCGTCACCGCCGCAAGGAACAGGGCGACGGCACCGCGGACCAGGCCCGCACGGTCACCGACGATGTCGTGATACCGCTCGATCAGGTCGTCGTCCGCGCCTGACGGCCTGAACGCGGGGGCGATCCGCTCGGCTATCGAAAGGTTCCCCCAGCACAGCAGGAAGAACACGAGCGATCCGAGCAACGTGAGCGTGACCCGCGCCCGCACCACGGTGTTCCACACGCTCGAATAGTCGAGCGAGTCGAACCAGAGGTAGTCGGTGTAGACGCCGGCCAGCCACGGCAACGACACCAGCAGGAAGAACGCCACCAGCAACCCGATGCCGACGATCAGGCGCGCCTTACCCGCGAAGCGTGGACCTCTCAAGGCTCGACGCTCCCTACGGGAGGGACGTCGATGACCTTCTGGCTGGGAGGACATGAAGGCGAAGCCTACCGACGGCCCTCCCCCCGGCTACCTCGCGACAGGCGTCTCCTGCTCCTTGAGCGAGCGGAGCGAGTCGAAAGGAGGTGCTGGGGTTCAGTTCGCCGGTACTGCGAGGCAGCGGCAGCCGGGGTGTACCGGGGGCAGGAGGTCTCCTGTCGGGAACGGTTGTCCCTTCTGAACTGCTCCGGCGAGTGCGTTGTCCTCGCAGTCCGGTGCTGCGGCGCCGCCGTGGTCGACCAGCCAGCGGAACGACGAGCCGTCCGGTGCCGCCTCCGCCACGCCGCGGGAGAAGGCAGCGATCACGAAGTGCCTAGCCGCTTCGGCGATCCGCTGGGTCTTCCACTCCCGGTAGATGGTGCGGATGCCGTCGGCGACGTCGTCGGGGTCGTCGCTGCCGTCGAAGGAGCGTTCGAGTCGGCCTCTGACCTGGCGCACCAGGTCGCCGGAGAGTTCGTCCGCTATGTCGGTCACGTCGGCTGCCCGGTCGGGTGCGTCCGAGTAGAACGACGCCCCCGCGCGTTCGGCGGCTCGCAGGTCCTCGAGTACGGCCTGACGGAACCGGGACAGGTGGTCCTCTTCCGTGGGGAGAACCGCGTCAGCGGTCGGCGCACCCTTCAGGTTCCGGAGGTTGTGGAGCGCCTCGTTCTGCTCGTCCGACAGGACCCGCTTGAGCCTGCGCGCGAGCTGTCGTTCGATCTCGTCCGTGGTGGCGTCACGCAGTTCGAGCAGGTCGACGTCGGGCGAACGGTCGCCCGCCTCCTCCTCCGATCCTTCTGCGCTCTCGGCAGTGTCCTGGCCCGTCGAGTCCGTCTCCGTCGAACCGGCGTCCGAGTCCTCGGCGACGTCGGCGGACGTGTCGGCGACCGAGGGTGCATCTCCGGTCGGTTCCTCGACCGTCGACGCGGCTTCGGAAGCTTCGCTTTCGGCTCGGATCCGGGCGAAGAGGTCGCTTATCCCCGGTGCTGTCCGTGGCTCCTCCGGTTCGGCTTCGGCTGTGGTCGCGCCGCCGTCAAGGTCGCCGTGATCGTCGGCGTCGTCGGCGGCCTCGGAGCCGTCCACCTCGTCGGTCGACTCGGCCGGCTCACCCCCGCCGGTGGACTCATCGCCGGGGAGTTCATCCTCGTCCGGTTCGACCTCGCCAGGAGCGGCGTCGGTCTCCTCGACGGAGTCGACCTCGTCGGGTTCGTCGGACGCAACCGCCGATCCGACTTCATCGTCGCCGTCATCCGCACCCTGATCGTCCGCAGCCGCTTCGTCGTCTGACCAGACGGGGGCTTCGTCCTCGAGGTCGCCCTCGTCATCGGTCGCGTCCTCGAGGTCAGCACCGTCCTCGACCTCACCGGCATCCTCGGGACCTTCGACGTCCTCGGGACCGTCGACCTCGTCGGCTTCACCTTCGACCTCACCGACGGCGAGACCGGACGCCGACTCGTCGACCTCCAGGAACCGCCGGTCCGCCCCACTGTCGGACACGGGCTTCGAGTCGATCGCGACGTCCTGGAGGCTGCGGTGGGAGCGTTCGATCTGGGTCCGCACGTCGGTGAGCGTGACGGCCAGCGCATCCCGAGTGTTCGCGATCCGGTCCAGTTCGTCCCGCGCCGAGCGGCGACGCTCGGCCAGATCCGCGATCACGCGCTCCCGGTAGCCGCGGGCCTCCTGGACCATGCCACGACCCTTCTCGCGGGCCTCGTCGACGATGCGCTCCGCTTCCGCCTCGGCCTCGGCGATCCGTGCGTCGTAGCGCTCGGCCGCCTCGGAGGCATTCGCCGCGGCGGCCTCGTCGGCCTCGGCGCGGACCTCTGCTGCGGCAGCCTCCGCGTCGGCCTTGGCCGTGTCGGCTTCGGCCCTCGTCTCGTCCCGGTAGGTGTCGGCGGCGGAACGGGTCGACTCGGAGTAGGTGTCGGCCTCGCCCCGGACCCGGGTGTCGTACGCGTCGGCGTCCGTGCGGATCGCGGCCGCAGCCGTCTCCGCTTCGGCGGTCCGCTCGCCCAGGACGTTGCGGGCCTTCTCCGTCAGTTCGTCGACCTCGCGTTGCGCCGTCTCTCGCTGTTCGGCGACCTCCCGGTCCGCCGTCTCGCGCACCTCGGTCGCGTAGGCGTCAGCGGCCGTGCGCTGTTCGGTGGTTTCACGTTCGGTCGTCTCTCGGAGGTTCGTCGCGTAGGCGTCCGCTTCGGCTCGGGCCTTCGCCTCGCCCTCGTCCGCGAGCGTGCGCACGCTGTCCGCGTACTGCTCCGCCGCAGCACGGGTCTCGGCCGCCTCTGCGTTGGCCGCATCGCGCAGGGCCGCCGCTTCCTCCTCGGCCTTCGAACGGATCTCCGCGGCGGCCTTGCGGGCGTCGACGAGGACCCTCGCGGTCTCCTCGCCGAGCAGTTGTGTGACGGACTCTTCGTCCAGGTCACGAGGGTCGGCGGCGCGCCGTTCGACCTCGGTCAGGCGACGGGCAGTGTCGCCGTGGACCCGTTGCAGGTCCCGGATCTCCGAGGCCAGCCCGACCAGGAACGCCCGCACCTCGTCGGTGTCGTAACCCTTGCGTCCCTTCGAGAAGGCGTGCTGGGCGACGGCATCTGGGTCGATCGGGGGTCGGTCGGTCGGTTCGGGGGACATCGTCGCGATGGTACGGCCGAGCGGTGAGCGAATCGGGGAGCCTCCGAACGCCCCGGTGGGCTCAGGCGTAGGGCCAGGTCAGGGAGCCCGAGGGCCTCGGGGACCGTCAGCCCGCGGGCTTCTCCACCGGCTCACCGCCAGCCCTCTCGAGCGCGGCGAGCGCCTGGTCGAGGTTGTCGACCTTCTCCACCTTCAACCGCCCCCGCGCCGCGGCGACGGCGTCGTGGTACTCGTCGGACGGGACCAGGAACAGTACGGCACCCTTGTCGATCGCGGCCTCGGTCTTCTGCCTCACGCCTCCGACGGGGCCGACGCTGCCGTCGAGGTCGATGGTCCCGGTCACCGCGACGCGCTTGCCTCCGGTCAGGTCACCGGGCGAGAGAACGTCGATGAGGGCGAGGGTGAAGGCCAGCCCGGCGGACGGTCCGCCGACGTCACCGGAGTCGATCGTCACGTCGACGGGGAAGTCGTAGCGGGGTCGGTCCCGCAACGACACCCCCAACTGGGCCACGCCGGCCTTCTGTGGGTTCTCGACCAGCGGAGCGTCGACGGAGATCTTTCCGGTCACACCGAGTCGTTCGAGTACGAGCTTGATCCGTTCACCGGGTCGGTGCGCCTTGATCGCGTCAGCGAGGTCGTCGGCCGTCTCGACGGGTTTCCCGTCGGCTTCGACCACGGTGTCACCGGGGCGCAGCAGCGGAGCGGCCGGGTAGGAGGGGTCGAGGTCGACGATCACGGCACCGGTCGAGGTGACCTTCACGTGGTAGCCGACCCGTTCCAGGGCGACCTTCGCGGCCCGGTCCTTCGAGTCGGTCATCAGCGACAGGTTGAACGTCCGGCTCTCCTTGGAGGTCTGGGTGCCGAGGTACGGCTTCGACGGTGCGACCTGGTTGCGGTCGTCGAGGGTCCGATACAGCGCCTCGAGCCCGCGGGGGAACCTGACGCTGACGGTCAGGAACAGGAGGTCGTGGCGGCCCTCGTCGACGAACGGTCGCTTGCCGCCGTCCTTCGCCTTGACGGTGATGAGCGGTTGGACCTCGGTGGCGTCGCCGGGCATCAGGACGATGTAGGGAACGGGTCGGATCAGCAGCGTGGCGATGACTGCGATCGCCACCAGGAGGGCCGGACCGGCGAACCACCAGACACGGGAGATCCGTGGACCCCGGGGCACTGCGGGGGGAAGTACCCCGCCGACGGCCTCGTCCGGTCGTGCCGTCTCGGGGACGGGCGCCGGGGACGTGTTCTGTGGATCGATCATCGGTGCGCCCATCATCGCGGCTGACCCGGTCCGACATGGCCTCGGCTCGAAGTGTCGACGGCGACGACGACGGGCTGCTAGCCCTTCGGCGTGCGTCGTTGCTCACAACCAACCCTCGTATCGACGGGGTCGGACCGTTGACGGGGGACGCCATCGGGACGACGGCCGACCGGCGCCGTGCCGCCGCCCTGGCCGGTCACCGCAACGACCCGGACGCGGCGCGCCGGTTCCTGGACGACCCTGACGGCGGGGTGCGGGCGACCGCGCTCGGAGCGTTGCATCGCGCCAGTGCGCTCCGTACCGAGGACCTGGCCGCTGCACTCGCCGACTCCTCGTCGACGGTCCGTTCCCGGGCGGCGGAGTTGGTCGCGGCGCTCGAAGGTCGCGGACCCGCTGAGGCGGTGTCGCTGCTCGGCCTCCTGACGGACCCCGACGACACGGTCGTCGAGATCGCCGCCTGGGCCTCCGGCGAACGGGTACCGGCCGAACCGGGTGCCGTCGAGGCCCTGGCCACCCTGGCGACGGACCACGCCGACGCTCTCGTCCGCGAAGCAGCCGTCGCCGCGCTTGGCTCCATCGGCGATCCCGCCGGACTGCCCGCAATCCTCGCCGCAACCACCGACAAGGCGACCGTCCGACGCCGGGCCGTCATCGCGCTCGCCCCGTTCGACGGCCCCGAGGTGGACGAAGCGCTCCAACGGGCACTGACCGACCGTGACTGGCAGGTGCGCCAGGTCGCCGAGGACCTGTCCGAACCCCTCTGACGCGGACTGCGAGCCGAAATCGGGTGACCGGTAGCGTCGAAGGCCATGGGTGACGCAGCCTCCTGGATCGAGCGGGACGCCGCCAGCGTGTGGCACGGCTTCACGCAGATGTCCTGCTACGCGGACAACCGGCCCGTGGTCGTGGAACGGGCCGAAGGCCGGGAACTGATCGACGTCGAGGGGAACCGCTACCTCGACGCCATCTCCTCGCTGTGGGTCACGACCCTCGGCCATCGGGTCCCCGAACTCGACGACGCCGTCCGAGCCCAACTGGACCGGGTCGCCCACTCGACGATGCTCGGCAACGGGAACCGGGTCGTCATCGAACTCGCCGAAGCTCTCGCACCACGCGTGCCCGTCGAGGACCCTCGCTTCCTTTTCGCCTCCGACGGTGCCGCCGCGGTCGAACAGGCACTGAAGATCGCGTTCCAGTTCTGGACGAACCAGGGCGTCACGGACCGCACCTCCTACCTCGCTTTCGGCGGCGCCTACCACGGCGACACCGTCGGGTCGCTCGCCGTCGGTGACGGCGGCTTCGGGACCGACGTGTTCGACCCTCTGCGCTTCCCCGTCGTGCGCGCACCCGGGCTGAACGAACCCGGCGCCGTCGACGCAGCCGTGGCGCTGCTTCGCGAGCACGGTTCACGCCTCGCCGCTGTTGTGCTCGAACCGCTCGTCCAGGGAGCCGCCGGCATGGCCTTGCACGACCCGGAAGCGGTCGCCGCCATTGCCGAGGCGGCCGCAGCAGAGGGCGTGCTCGTCATCCACGACGAAGTAGCGACCGGGTTCGGGCGGACCGGCACCCTGTTCGCCACCGAACAGTGCGGCACCCGACCCGACCTGCTCGTGCTCGGCAAGGGGATCACCGGTGGCTACCTGCCGATGTCGGCGACGGTCGCGTCCCGACGCGTGTGGGACGCGTTCCTCGGACCCGACCTGTCGGAGCGGACCTTCTACCACGGGCACTCCTACAGCGGGAACGCCCTGGCGGCCGCCGTCGCGCTACGTCACCTCGAACTGTTCGACGAGTGGGACGTGCTGAGCAACGTCGCCGCCCGGGCAGCGCAACTCGACGACGCGCTGACACGACGGATCGCTCCCCTGCCGCAGGTGCTGGAGGTCCGCCAACGCGGCCTGATGGTCGGCATCGAACTCGACCCGCCGGCCGAGGGGCTGCGTTGGGGTCGCCGCGCATCCGCCGGCTGCGTGGACCGCGGCGTGCTCGTCCGGCCGCTCGGCGACGTGGTCGTCCTGATGCCGCCGCTCACGACCACGGCCGAGGAGATCGACAGGATCGTCGACGCCGTCGAAGCGTCCATCGGCGACCTGGACCGGTGACCGGCTGGTCCGACCTGATCGGTCGACGTCTCGACGCGATCCGCGAAGCCGGGCGTTGGCGCCAGTACCGGGACCTGGACGCCCGGGGCCCTCGCGGTCGTCTCGTCGCCGAGGAGCGGGCCGTGGTCACGTTCGCCTCGAACGACTACCTCGGTCTGTCCGCGCACCCCGCTGTTGCCGCCGCCGCGCACGAGGCGATCGACCGGTGGGGTACCGGCTCGGGCGGGTCCAGGCTCATCACCGGCGCCCGGCCCGTGCATCGCGACCTCGAGGAGGAACTGGCCGACTGGAAGGGGACCGATCGAGCGGTCCTGTTCCCCACCGGTTTCGCCACCAACATCGGGGTGCTGTCCGCTCTGGCCACGACCGGGACGCGCATCGTGTCCGACAAGCTGAACCACGCGTCGATCATCGACGGGACACGACTCGCACGTGCCGATGTCGAGATCTGGCGGCACGGCGACCTCGACGGACTCACAGAACTGCTGCGCGGCGACGACCGGCCGACGATCGTCGTCACCGACACCGTCTTCTCCATGGACGGCGATGCCCTGGACGTCGCCGCTGTGGCCGACCGCTGCCGTGACACGGGTGCGTTGCTGGTCCTGGACGAAGCTCACGCCGTCCTCGGGCCGCACCCGAGCGCCGAGGATCTCGCCGGTGTCGAGGTGGTTCGGGTCGGGACCCTGTCGAAGGCGCTCGGCGCTCTCGGCGGGTTCGCCGCCTGCTCGGGCAGCGTCGCCGACCTGCTCGTGAACGTCGCCCGCAGCAGCATTTTCACCACCGCGCTGTCCCCCGCCGATGCCGCCGCGGGTCTTGCCGCCCTGCGGATCCTGCGCAGTCCCGAGGGCGAGAGGCTCATCGCCCGGCTGCGCTCGCACGTCGACCGGCTCCGGCCCGGTCACCCGTCGCCGATCGTGCCGATCGTGGTCGGCGACGAGGACGAGGCCGTCGCACGCTCCGCTGCTCTCCTGGAGCTCGGGCTTCACGTCCCGGCGATCCGTCCACCGACGGTCCCGGTCGGCACGAGCCGCCTGCGTGTCACCCTCTGCGCGGACCACACCGACGAGGAGGTCGACCGGCTCCTCGCCGCGCTGGCCACCTTCGAGGAGACGTCGTGACGACCGAGAACGACCAACCGGACCCGACGAGCCGACCCGCGCAGGACGATCCCGACAGGCCCGGCACGCTCGTGCTGGTGATCGGTACCGCCACCGACATCGGCAAGACATGGGTCGGCGGGCAGGTGCTCCCCCGGCTGCGGGAGCGCGGCGTGACGGTCGCGGCACGCAAGCCCGCCCAGTCCTTCGATCCCGACGAGGACCACCCGACCGATGCCGAGGTTCTCGGTGCAGCCACCGGCGAGGACCCCGACGTCGTCTGCCCCGCGCACCGCAACTACCCGGTGCCGATGGCACCACCGATGGCGGCCGAGGTCCTCGGTCTCCCGGTGCCGACCATCGACGACCTGTTCGCAGAACTGCACTGGCCGACGGGACCCGTCGCCGTCGGGTGGTTCGAAACCGTCGGCGGACCACGGTCCCCCATCGCGTTCGACGGCGACGCCGTGACCGTCGCGGAGCGCCTCGACCCGGACGTGGTCGTGCTGGTCGCGGACGCCGGTCTCGGGACCGTCAACGCGGTGCTCGTGTCGATCGCACCGTTCACCGGACGGCGCGTCGTCGTCGTGCTGAACCGTTACGACGCGACCGTCGACCTCCACCGACGGAACCTCGAATGGCTCCGCACGCGGGAGGGCCTCGAGGTCGTCACCGACCCCGAGGCCCTCGCGTCACTGCTCGGTTGAACCCGAAGGTCAGCTCTCGATCAGGTCCTTCGGCGTGATCGACGCGGTCTTGCCCTCGTAGTCGAGGATCTCGCCCACGTTGTTGAAGTGCGCCTCCGCGGCGTCGTACTGGATCGTCTGGACGTTCTCGGCGAGGAACGGATCATCGGCGCCCATCTTCAGCGTCACACCGTCGACCAGCATTCCGAGTTGCTCGTCCGTGTCGATGTTGCGGAGCGAGTCGAGCACCGCGGAGCGGGTCAACTCGGTCGCGTGTTCCATCGCGTAGACGAGCACCGCAGCCTGCGTGTAGCCGTAGGCGACGATGCCGTTGTCGGGATCGACGTCCTTGGCGCCGTAGTCCTTCAGAGTCTGGAGGTACTCCTTCATCTGCGGCGTGTCCTTGTAGGCAGGGTTCTGCGGGTCGATCGTGTTGGTGAAGGCGATCGCACCGTCGGCGTTCTGCCCGGCGAGACCCATCAGCGTCTTGGAGATGCAGGTGCCGGACACGAAGGT
>JAGQSN010000100.1 GCA_020439555.1 Acidimicrobiales bacterium
GCCAAGGTCAGCCGGGGCCTCGGTGGGGCGATGCCGGGCCTCGAGATCGGCGGGTTGGAGACCACCTTCGCCGATCGCGGCTGGTAGTCGGTTGGGGCGTCGGGTCGGTCTGCTCGCACTCCAGGGAGCGATCGGACCGCACGCCAGAGCGGTCGACGCCCTGGGATGTGAGCCGGTCGAGGTAAGGACCCCGGATCAACTGGCCACGGTCGACTCGTTGATCGTCCCGGGTGGGGAATCCACGACGATCTCCAAGTTGCTCGACACATCGGGCCTCGCAGACCCTCTTGCCGAGCGTCTCGCGGGCGGGATGCCCGTGCTGGGCACCTGCGCCGGCATGATCGTCCTGGCGGCAGATGTGCTCGACGGACGCCCCGACCAGCGGTCCTTCGCAGCGATCGACATCACGGTTCGCCGGAACGCCTTCGGTCGTCAGGTCGACTCGTTCGAGGTCGACCTCGACGTGGAAACCCTGGACGGGCCGTTCCACGCGGTGTTCATCCGCGCGCCTTTCGTCGAGTCCGTCGATCCGGCGGTCGAGGTGCTCGCGTCGGTGGATGGCCACCCTGTCCTGTGCCGACAGGGCGCAACACTCGTCTCCGCCTTCCACCCGGAACTCACCGGGGATCTCCGCATCCACCAGATGTTCCTGGCCGGGACCGCCGATCAGCCCGCGTAGGATCGCGTGTCGCTCCGGGAGGAGCGGCCGCAGTACCGAATCATCCGAGAAGGAGCCCCATGTCCGGTCACTCCAAATGGGCCACCATCAAGCACAAGAAGGGCGCTACCGACGCCAAGCGGGCAAAGGTCTTCGCCAAGCTGATCCGCCAGGTCGAGGTTGCCGCCCGTGAGGGCGGACCCGATCCGGACATGAACCCGTCGCTGCGCACGATGTTCCAGAAGGCGCGCGACTCCTCCGTGCCGCTCGACACGATCAAGGCGGCCATCAAGCGGGCGACCGGCGGTGGTGAAGGCGTCGCCTACGAGTCGATCACCTACGAGGGCTACGCACCGGGTGGCGTGGCGCTCATCGTCGAGGTGCTCACCGACAACCGGAACCGGAGCGGCTCCGACGTGAAGTCGACGTTCACGAAGCGGGGCGGCTCCATCGCCGAGCCGGGAGCGGTGGCGTGGCAGTTCGACCGCAAGGGATCACTGCTCGTGGACGGCTCTGTCGACGAGGACGACCTGATGATGGCGGCGATCGACGCCGGTGCCGAGGACATCGTCCGTGAGGGTGACTCCTGGCGGGTGACGACCGGTCCGACGGACCTCCACGCCGTCCGCACAGCGATCGAGGAAGCGGGCTACAAGGTCGAGTCCGGGGACCTGGTGATGATCGCCCAGAACCTGGTCCCGCTGGAGGACACCGGATCGGCGAAGAAGACCCTCGATCTGGTCGACGCGTTGGACGATCTGGACGACGTGCAGGCCGTCTACGGCAACTTCGACATTTCCGACGAGATCCTCGAACAACTGGCCTGAACTGTCGCTATGGTCGCCTGATGGTCGTGACCAGAGGGGACCTCGCACCCGATTTCGTGCTGCCCGGCGTGCAGGACGGCCTGAGACGTGACCATTCCCTCGCCGAACACCGGGGCCGTCCCGTGGTCCTCGTCTTCTATCCGGGTGACAACACACCTGTCTGCACGGTCCAACTGAACACGTACACGTCGGACCTGGGCAGGTTCGACCGTCTCGGCGTCGACATCCTCGCCATCAGCCCTCAGGACCTGGACAGCCACGAGTCCTTCGCCCGTTCGGAGGGCGGTTTCGGGTTCCCTCTCCTCGCAGACGTGGACGAGGTCGTCGCCGAGGCATACGGGGTTCTGGGACCGCTCGGGTTCTACCGCCGGAGCATCGTCGTCGTCGACGAGGCGGGCCGCGTGTCCTACGTCCACCGAGGACACGCTGCGTCGAACTTCCTCCCGACGTCCGAGCTGGTGAAGGTGCTCGACCGGCAGGCTTCCTAGGCCGGAACCCGGCCGGGAGACGACAGGAGGCGAAAGGCGGGCGAAAGGTGGTCGGCATCCTCCGGACATCCGCGTGGAACGCTCGCGAAACAGGTCAGGTTCAGAGTTCGACCCATGACCACACTTCGCATTCCCCTGCCCGGGACAGGGCTGGGCATTCCGAGTCCCAGGATCACGTCCACGGACGTGGACGTGAGCACGCCACGCTCACCGGTAGGCCGTTGGCGAAGGCGTGAACGTCTGCCGTTGAGCGCCCTTCGAACCCGCGAGGTCCAGAAGCGCTTCGCCGTCATCTTCGCGGCAAAGGCGATCGGGCTGTCGCTCGTGGTCGGCTTCATGTCGTTGTTCGCGTGGTTCTTCAGCACGGCCGCGTCCGCCGACACCGGTCAGGCTGCGGCGAAGGTCGCCAACACGATCAGCCCGATCAACACGATGTGGGTCCTCGTCGCCGCATTCCTGGTCTTCTTCATGCAGGCCGGGTTCATGGCTCTCGAGGCCGGCTTCGCCCGGTCCCGGGAGTCGGTCAACATCATGATGGAGTGCATCTTCGACACGTGCCTGTGCGGCGTCCTCTATTACGCCGTCGGCTTCGCGTTCCAGTTCGGTCAGAACTGGCACGGCGTGATCGGCCACTCCTACTTCTTCCTCCAGAACGTTCCCGCCACCTACGACTTCGCGGGTCTCTTCGACACGAAGGTGGCGTTCATGGCGTTCTTCCTCTTCCAGTTCGCCTTCGCCGACACGGCGTCCACGATCACGTCCGGGGCGATGGTCGGCCGCACGAGCTTCAAGGGCGACATCCTCTACAGCCTCGTGGTGTCCGGCCTGATCTACCCGATCTTCGCCCACTGGGTGTGGGGTCCGGGCGGGTGGCTCGGCAACACCATGGGCTGGTTCGATCCGATCGTGAAGGACGGCGTCGTGTTCCGTGACTTCGCCGGTTCGACCGTCGTGCACACCGTGGGCGCCATGTTGGCCCTCGCTGGCGCAGTCGCCCTCGGGCCCCGCCTCGGACGCAAGTTCGGTAAGGAAGGTGGGCCCACCCCTCCGCACGACTTGAACATCGCTGCGATCGGCGCCGTCATCCTCTGGTTCGGCTGGTACGGGTTCAACCCCGGCTCGACCCTGTCCGCCATGGACTTCGAAGGGATCGGACGGGTCGCCGCCAACACCACGCTGGCGGCGTGCGCCGGTGGACTCGTGTCGGTCTTCTTCGTCTACCCCCGTTCCAAGAAGTGGGACGTCGGCATGGCGATCAACGGATTCCTCGGTGGCCTCGTCGCCGTGACGGCACCCTGCTACTGGATCTCGCCGACGGGTGCGCTCGTGATCGGCGGCGTTGCCGGTGTCATCGTTCCCCTCGTGACGGACCTGTTGGAGAAGGTCCGCATCGACGATCCCATCGGTGCAGTGCCGGTGCACGGCGCGTGCGGAATCTGGGGAACCCTTTCGGTCGGCCTTTTCGCCACCGGTTATGGCCTGCCCGGCCCGGATGGCTACGACGGCAGCGTGTCGGTCAAGGGCCTCTTCTACGGAGGTGGGACCAGTCAGCTCGTGGCCCAGATCGTCGGCAGCGCCGCCTGTGTGGTCGTGGTCGGGATCGTCGGCTTCGCCCTCATGTTCGCCATCCGCTCGCTGCCCGGCAGCTTCCGACTCCGGATCGACGAGCAGGACGAACTCGAGGGTCTGGACATCGCGGAGCACGGCTTGCCCGCCTACCACATGGAGTTCGGTCAGGGAATGGCCTACACGACCTTCACCGGTAGCGTCCCCGGCTCTTCGGGCATCGGAGGCTCGACCCTGAACGCACGCACCTCCGTCGACACCGAGAAGTCCTGACACAAGGCACTTCCACAACGACCGACGTTCGCTCGACGGAGCGACGTGTCGAAAGGAACAAACATGGTCCAACTCGTTACCGCCATCGTGAAGCCGTTCAAGCTCGAGGAGGTGAAGACAGCAGCCCGCGACGCCGGCGTTCTCGGCATCACCGTGTCGGAGGTCCAGGGCTACGGCCGTCAGGGCGGCAAGAGCGAATCCTTCCGAGGCTCGGAGTACAGCGTCGACTTCGTCCCGAAGGTGAAGGTCGAGATCCTCGTGTCCGACGACCGGGCCGACGAGCTCGTCGAGCTGATCGGCCGAGCAGCCCGCACGGGCAAGATCGGCGACGGCAAGGTCTGGTCGACCGACGTCGGTCGCGTGATGCGCGTCAGGACCGGTGAGATGGGCGAGGACGCCCTCTGACCGCCCTGGCAGGACGGTTCGGGTCTCAGACCTGGTCGTCCACCCCGAGCAGCCTCGAACGGCTGACTGCTCGCATCCCTCGCGTCAGACCGAGGGATGCGAGCAGCCAGGCCACGAGACCGATCCAGAACCCCGAGGCACTCGCCCCGAACAGGGCACCGGTGGACTGGCTGTAGGCGATGCCGATCATCGGCAACGTGACGAGACCCGCAGCCTGTTGAGCTGCGGCGCTCGACTTCACCTTCGCCGAGAGGCGCAGGACTATCGACAGGGTCAGGGCCAGGAACGGTGGCACCACCCACAGCATGAGCACCCACCACTGACGGGTCGGAAAGAACCAGCCACCGACCTCCGGACCGACGAAGAGGTTGACGATCAGCGAGTAGGTGCCGAACCCGACGAGCGTCGTCAGGTAACCGGGCAGAAGGCTCGCGATGAGCTTGCCGAGGTAGATCTCGTGGACGTGAGCAGGGGAGTGGGCGAGGAACTCACCCGTGCCGCGCTCACGCTCGCCGACGATCGTCGACGCGCCGATCGCGGTCGAGATGGTCAGGGGGACCACCACGGCGACCGGAGCCAGGAGGAACACGGCGAGGGCGTAGGAGGTTCGTCCCTCCGGACTGGTGCCTCGAACCTGTGCCTGGGCCTCCTTGGGCAGGACCTTGAGCGTCTGGGACATCTGGTTGACGACGGTCACGTCGCCTATCTCGGTGATCGTGAACAGCAGGATCGTCGGGATCACCAGGAAGAAGATGGCTCCCAGGATGACCATCGGGATCCAGAAACCGCGATCCTCGAGCAGTTGCCGGATGTCGCTGCGAGCCACGATCAGGACACGGCGCAACGCCAGGTCGCGTGGCCGGGCACCCGAGTTTGCAGGCTCGTGCCCCACTGCCGGAACGATCGGTTCCGGGCTCGTCGTAGCCGTCACCGGGTCGAGCCGTCGGCGGTTGGTCTCGACCAACCGGTGAGCGATGCCATCGGATGTTGTCGGAGGTCCGATGCGGCCTTCTCGGCCGTCAGTTGGCGGCCACCGTCGTCCGCTACCGCCCTCTTGGTGCGAACCGCGAAGTAGAGGTCCTCCAAGGTGGCTGTCAACGGCTCGACCCGTGTGAGCCGGAGACCGGAGGCGACCAGCGCCGAAACGACCGGAGCGATGCTCTCGGGGCCATCGACGTGGAGGCAGCGCCGTGCCGGAACCGGATCTGCCTCGATCCGGTCCACGCCGGCGATCCCCGTGGCCACCTCGAAGCGCTCCGGGTTCTCGGCCTCGACGAGGACCACCGTCCCCGGCCAATAGCGCTGGGTGAGCTCGAACGGTGTTCCCGACACGAGGTCACGACCGTCTTCCATCACGACCACCTGATCGGCGAGACCTTCGGCTTCCAGGAGCAGGTGTGTGCACATCACGACGGTCCGACCGTCGTCGGTCATCTCGCGGATCATCTCCAGGACCGCGTGACTCGACTCGGGGTCGAGGCCCGAGGTCGGTTCGTCGAACAGCAACAGGTCCGGACGGTGGAGGATCGAACGGGCGAGCGCCAGACGCGTCTTCATGCCGGTCGAGAAGCCGCCCACTCGTTGGTCGAGAGCGTGATCGATCCCGAACCGAGCCGCAGCGGCGCGGATCGTGGCCTCGACTCGGGCGCCGCGGCCCAGCCCGTAGAGCTCGGCTGCATAGGCGAGGTTGGCCCAGCCGTCCAAGCGGTCGTATAGGGCAGGTTTCGCCGACACCACACCGCAGCGGAGCCTGACCTGTTCGCCGTGTTCGGCGGGGTCGAGTCCGAATGATCTGACCGTTCCCTCGTGCGGTTCGAGCGCCCCCGTGATCATCCGGATGGCCGTCGTCTTGCCTGCTCCGTTGGGCCCCAAGAGCACGGTGATCCGGTTCTCCGGAACCTCCAGGTCGAGGCCCGCCAGGGCGTCCACGTCTCCGAAACGGCGACGAACACCCACGAGTTGAACCACAGGCCGGGCTTCGGGCGCTGTCGAGGACATCCCCATCCATCGGCACGTCGGGGTCCGGGTTGACCGACTCGCTCCGAGGCATTCACGACGCCGCACCGCCCGGCGGCTACGGTCGTACACGTGTTCGTCCTCGGGATCGATCCCGGTCTGTCCAGGTGTGGTTACGGTGCGGTCCAGCACACCACGGCGGGTCCCCGCGCACGCGCCGTCGGCGTCATCAGAACCTCTCCGTCGGACGATCTGCCGGACCGCCTCCATGAGCTGCAGGGCGAACTTCGTGCGCTGATGGCGGAGTTGCGTCCTGACGTCGTCGCAGTCGAAAGGGTCTTCTTCCAGACCAACGTCCGCACGGCGATGGCCGTGGGGCAGGCGAGCGGAATCGCAATGGCAGAAGCGGTCGCGTGCGGTTGCGAGGTCGTTCAGTACACGCCGAACGAGGTCAAGCTCGCGGTCGCAGGCGACGGTTCGGCCGACAAGGTGCAGGTACAGCAGATGGTGCAGCGACTGCTGGGACTCGCACGCCCGCCGAAGCCGGCCGACGCGGCCGACGCAGCCGCCCTCGCGCTGTGCCACCTCGCGTACGCGCCCGCGAGGGCGAGGCTCGCCGCAGCGGGGGGCCGTCGGTGATCGGGTCGCTGCGCGGAACGTTGATCGATCGTTCCGTCACCGGTGAAGTGCTGGTGGAGGTGTCCGGCGTCGGTTACAGGGTGCAGGCAGGTCCGGCCACGGCTGCTCGTATCGGAGACCTCGACGGTGAGGTGTTCGTGTGGATCCACCACTACGTCCGGGAGGACGCCGAGACCCTGTACGGGTTCGCGTCCCGCGACGAGAGGTCGACCTTCGAGGCCCTGCTCGGAGCCCACGGTGTGGGGCCCGCCCTGGCGCTCGCCATCCTGTCGGTACATCCTCCTGCGAACCTCGCCCGGGTTGTCGCGGAGGACGACGCCGCCGCCCTCTGCCTGGTTCCAGGTGTCGGCAAGAAGACCGCCGCCCGGCTCCTCATCGAGCTCAAGACCCGCTTGGACCTCCCCTTCGACGGCGGCGACGGCCCCCTGCAGGGCGCGGCCTCCGAAGACGGGTCGTCCTCCGCTCGTGCCGATGTGCGTGACGCCCTCGCCGGACTCGGTTACCTGCCCGAGGAGATCGCCGAAGCCACGCGTGACCTGACCGACGGTGATGCCGGATCGATGTTGAAAGAGGCGCTGCGCCGCCTGGCCGGGTCGCGGTGATGGCTCGCGACGAGTTGTTGGACCCGGAGCCTTTGGAGCCGGCGGAGGCATCAGAGGAGGCGACACTCCGGCCTCGCCGCCTCGAGGACTTCGTCGGTCAGGCCGAGCTGAAGGAGCACCTGACGATCATCCTCGAAGCGGCCCGTCGTCGAGGGCAGGCCGCCGACCACCTCCTGTTCGCGGGGCCGCCGGGTCTCGGCAAGACGACTCTCGCAGGGATCGTGGCGGCCGAGATGGGCGCCGAACTGCATGTCACGTCCGGGCCGGCACTGGAACGTGGAGGAGACCTCGCGTCGATCCTCTCCCAGCTCGCCGAGGGGGACGTGCTCTTCATCGACGAGATCCATCGCCTTTCACGGGCGGTCGAGGAAGTGCTCTACCCGGCGATCGAGGACTTCCAGTTGGACATCGTCCTCGGCAAGGGGCCGGCAGCCCGTTCCATCCGCATGGACGTCCCTCGGTTCACGCTCGTCGGCGCGACCACCCGGACCGGGTTGATCACGGGACCGCTGCGGGACCGCTTCGGGCTCAATGCCCGTCTCGACTACTACACGCCCTCGGACCTCGAGGCGATCGTCGTCCGTGCAGCCGGGATCCTGGACGTCGCGATCGACCGTGAAGGGGCGGCGGAGATCGCGCGCCGCTCGCGGGGCACTCCCCGGATCGCCAACCGCCTGCTCCGCCGGGTGCGTGACTTCGCCGAGGTCCGCGGTTCGGGCAAGGTCGACGAAGTCGCCGCCAAGTCCGGGCTCGCCGTGTTCGGTGTCGACGAACGCGGACTCGACAAGGTGGACAGGGCGTTGCTGGAGGCGCTGTGCCGTCGTTTCGGCGGCGGGCCGGTCGGTCTGTCGACGCTGGCCATCGCGGTTTCCGAACCCACCGAGACGGTCGAGGACGTGTACGAGCCTTTCCTGATCCGGGAGGGGATGTTGATGCGAACGCCGAGGGGGAGGGTCGCGACCGCGGAAGCCTGGCACCACCTGGGCGAGGAGCCTCCGGTGACACCACAGGACGGCACCCCGCCACCGGGTCTGTTCGGCTGACCGATCGCGGTCCCCTCAGCGGGCGGGCTCGGCGCGCACCTGGATTTCGGACGTCGACAGGGCTGGCTACGGTGGCGCGCCGCCCATGGACACCTCCGCTCTCGACTACCCCCTCCCGGACGCGGCGATCGCCCAGCGTCCTGTCGAGCCTCGTGATGCGGCCCGCCTGCTCGTCGATCGTGGACCTGACGAGGCTCCGGGTCACCGCACGGTCGCCGACCTGCCGGACCTTCTGCTGCCCGGCGACCTCGTCGTCGTCAACGACAGCCGTGTCATCCCCGCTCGCCTGCGCCTTCGTAAGGTGACCGGTGGAACCGTCGAGGTGCTCCTGTTGGAGCGGCACCCGGAGGGTTGGTGGGAGGGACTCGTCCGACCGAGTCGCAAGGTGGCCCCGGGGAGCCTGCTCACACCGGCCGGTGGAGGTGACCTGGTCGTGGAGGTCGGCGGCGTCCTGTCCGACGACGGACGGCGCCGCATCGAGCTGCGAGTTCCCGAGGAGTTCACCGGAGCGTCCGCCGGAACGGACCGGAACGACTACGGCGCGATCGCTCGTCACGGTGAGGTGCCGCTGCCTCCGTACATCCACGAGCCCCTCGCTGACGTCGACCGGTATCAGACGGTGTACGCCGACCGCCCCGGTTCGGTCGCGGCCCCGACTGCGGGCCTTCACCTCACCGAATCCGTCATCGCCGGCCTTACGGATCGAGGGATCGACGTCGTCAAGCTCGACCTGAAGGTGGGACTCGGCACGTTCAGGCCGGTGACGACGGCCCGCGTGGAGGACCATCCCATGCACGCCGAGCGATACGTGATCCCCGTGGAAACGGCCCGCGCGGTCTCGCTCCAGCGCGAACGCGGGGGTCGGGTCGTCGCCGTCGGTACGACCGTCGTCCGTGCCCTCGAGTCCTGGGCGAAGACCGGGGAGACCGAGGCGGCGACGGACCTGTTCATCCACGGGGACCACGACTTCCGCGTCGTCGACGTGCTCCTCACCAATTTCCACGTCCCGCGCTCTTCGCTGTTGGCGCTCGTGGAGTCGTTCGTCGGCCAGAGATGGCGCCACCTGTACGCGACGGCACTCGACGAGGGCTATCGCTTCCTGTCCTTCGGGGACGCCATGCTTCTCACCCGGGCACTGTCGGGAGCAGCGGGCGAGCGGAGCGTCCGATGAAACTCACCATCGACGTCACCGCCAGCGACGGAACGGCACGCACGGGAACCGTCTCGACGGCGCGCGGCCTGTTCCCGACGCCGCTGTTCATGCCGGTCGGGACCCGTGCCGCCGTCAAGACGCTCGATGCCGCCGACCTGGAAGCGCTCGGTGTTCCTCTCATCCTCGGCAACACGTACCACCTGATGCTTCGCCCCGGTGCCGACCTCATCGCCGAGTTGGGTGGCTTGCACCGGTTCATGTCCTGGAACGGGCACGTGCTCACGGATTCGGGCGGCTACCAGATCTTCTCCTTGTCACCGAAGGTCACCGACGAGGGCGCGACCTTCCGTTCGACCTACGACGGTGATCGTCATCACCTCAGCCCCGAGGGTGCCGCGGTGATCCAGTCGAAACTGGGCGCCGACATTCAGATGGTCCTGGACGTGTGTCCGCCGCTGCCGTCTGCTGAACGTGTCGTCAGGGAAGCGGTGGAGCGAACCGCCCTCTGGGCCACCCGAGGCCGGCAGGCGTTCCTGTCGGAACGAACCTGGCGGGAGGACCGGGGCCTCGACCAGGCTCAGTTCGGGATCTGCCAGGGAGGAATCGACGAGGGGCTGCGGATCGACAGCGCTCGCCGAACCGTCGATGTCGACTTCGACGGGTACGCGATCGGTGGACTCTCCGTGGGTGAGACGAGAGAGGAGATGCTCCCCGCCTTGGCGGCCGCGATCGAACACCTGCCCTCGGACCAGCCTCGGTACCTGATGGGTGTCGGCGACCCGGTGAGCATCGTCGAGGCGGTCGGTCTCGGTGTCGACATGTTCGACTGTGTGCTGCCCACCCGCCACGCCCGCCACGGAACGATCCTCACCGGTGAGGGGCGAATCGCCGTCAAGAACAAGGTCCACGAGCGCGACGAAGGCCCACTCGACCCGACGTGTGGCTGTCCGGTCTGTGCCCGCTACAGCCGCGCCTACCTTCGACACCTCTGGCGGCTGGGGGAACCGACTGCAGCCCGATTGCTGACCCTCCACAACGTGGCCTGGCTCTCCAACCTGGTGGCGGACCTCCGGGTCGCCATAGAGCAGGGTCGTTTCGAGGCGATGCGACGCGACGTCCTAGATGTCTGGACCTGACGGTGTTCGACGGCCGTCGGGTGTTCACGGCGCGCGAACCTCCGACGTCTAGGCTCGGCCCTCGGCCTTTTCACCTCCACCTGGATTCCCGTGCCCGCACTCGTACTCACCCTTCTGTTCATCGCGATCGGATGGTTCTTCCTCATCCGCCCGCAGCAGCAACGAATGAGGGAACAGCAGGCCGTCGTCGCGTCCCTCCGGCCCGGAGACCGCGTCATCACCGCCGGTGGAATCCACGGTCGGCTGGTCGAGGTGGACGAGGAGACTGTGCGGATCGACGTCGCCGACGGTGTGGTGCTCACACTCGCCCGGCCGGCCGTCGCCCGCAGGGTCGACGAAGGCGGAGACCTTGGGCCACACCAGACGAACGACCTCGGCTCCGAGGCCGACGACACGGCAGAGCCGGGTGAGGGCCCGGCAGGGGAGGACCGACCTTGAGCCGGCGAAGTCTGCTCACATCGATGATCTTCATGATCGTTCTGGCCGTCGTCGCGGTCGTGGTACCGATCGCGACGAACACCTCGCCGACGCTGGGCCTCGACCTCCAGGGAGGGTTCTCGGTCGTCCTCCAAGCCAAGGAGGTGAACGGTCAACTCCCCACCGAGGAGGCCGTCGAGAAGGCCAAGGACATCATCCGCCAGCGCGTCGACGGTCTCGGTGTCGCCGAACCCGACATCACCCGACAAGGCCGTACTGTCGTCGTGCAACTCCCGGGCGTCCGCAACCGGTCGAAGGCCGAAGCCGTCGTGGGCTGCACCGCGCGACTCGAGTTCCGGCCCGTGCTCGCCGTGACGGCGAACCCGAACGCTGCCACCGGTTCGACCTCCACGACCGCACCCGGTTCCACCTCCACGACGGAGGCGGGTGCCACTTCGACGACCACCGCCGGGGCAACGACCACCTCGGGAGGCCAGGCAGCCACGACCGTGGCCCCGTCGACCACTGCGGCCTCTCCCGGCGGTGACGGCGACGAGTCGGGAATCGGTGCGGTCGGTGTGTCGCCCGGTGAAGGTGCTCTCCCGAGCCAGTTCGCCCCGACCACTACGACGACGCTCCCGCCGACGACCACGACGACCGTCCCACCCTCGACGACGACGATCGCGCCGTCGGCAACCACCACCACGGAACCGGTCACGACCACCACGACCGCGTCCGGAGGTTCAACGGGCGAGAGCGGTGGTTCGGGTAGCGCCGGCTGTGGCGGTACCGGTCAGAAGCCCGTCGACGCGTCGATCTTCGGGGCGCAGGGCGCCGGCGGCGAGGCCTTCCCGAGCCAGGACGGTCAGGCCGCCTACCTTCTCGGACCGGTCGGATTCAGCGGTGACGCCCTGAGTTCCGCCAACGCCACGATCCAACAGGGTCAGTGGCAGGTCCTGGTGAAGGTCAAGAGCTCTCAGAAGGCGAAGGCGAACGCTGCCTTCAACGCCTGCTACTCGGGTCAGCCGACCTGTCCGGGCTCGTCGAGTTCGTCCGGGCAATCGGGCTCGGGCGCGATAGCGATCGTCCTCGACGGTGAGGTGATCTCGGCTCCGACCGTGAACGGCGCGAACCTGGCGGACAAGGAGTTCACGATCTCCGGTGGGTTCTCCGAGAGCGAAGCCAAGGAGCTTGCCCTCGTCCTCCGTTACGGGTCCTTGCCGGTCGTCTTCGAACAGGCAGCTCTCCAACAGGTGTCGGCCACGCTGGGCAAGGACTCCCTCCGTGCCGGTCTCGTCGCCGGCCTCATCGGCATCGCCGCCCTCGCGATCTACATGATCCTGTACTACCGGGGCTTCGGTCTCGTCGTCGTGGCGAGCCTGCTGGTCTGGTCGGCGGTCATGTGGGGCCTCGTATGCCTGTTGTCCGAACAGCAAGGTCTCGCCCTGACGTTGGCCGGAATCACCGGCATCATCGTCTCGGTCGGGACGACCGTCGACACGTACGTGGTCGTGTTCGAACGCGTCAAGGACCTGATACGTGAGGGCAAGTCCGTCCGGGCCGCGACCGAGATCGGATATCAGTCCGGAATCAGGACCGTCTTCACGGCCAACGGCGCGGCCTTCATCGGTGCGTTCCTGCTCTGGTGGCTGACGGTCGGACCCGTCCGTGGGTTCGCGTACTTCCTCGGGATCTCGGTCATCCTCGACCTGGCCGTGGCGGTCCTGTTCACCCGACCCCTGATCCTGCTGCTGTCGCGTTCGCCACGGTTCGCACAAGCGAAGTTCTTCGGCATCGGTTCCTCGACCGACCAGCACGTTCCGGTGAAGGGAGCGACGTCGTGACCGGCCAAGACGAGCAGAAGGACATCGGACCCGTGACCACACGGCGACACGGGGTCTGGTCCCGCCTCTACCACGGTGAGACGAACGCGGACATCGTTTCCCGTTGGAAGCTCTGGTTCGCTCTGTCGGGCGTGTTGCTGCTCATCGGAGGAGCCACTCTCTTCGTCAACGGACTGAACCTGGGGATCGACTTCTCGGGCGGCACGATCTGGAAGACGAGTGCCGGCAAGGCGACCGTCGCTCAGGTCCAGGACGCGATGGCGGACCTCGGCTACGAGGACGTCCAGGTCCAGGAGGTGACCGAGGTATCCGGTGGCAAGGACGTCCGCCAGATCCAGGTCGAAGCCGAGACTTCTGCCGAGCCGGCATCGGCGACCACGACGGCCCTGAACAAGGCGACGGCAGACCTGGACGACGTCCGGGGAACCGTGCCGAAGGACGCCAAGCGTTCCTTCGACAGGGTCTACGGCAACCTGTCCGAACTGAACGGTCCGTTCCGCAAGGACGTCCCGGCAGAACTCACCTCGCTACAGAAGGAGCTGGACGGACTGCCTGCCGCCCTGAAGAAGGCGAAGGGCGACGACAAGGTCACCGTCGCCAAGGCCTCGGCTTCGCGCATGGAGCGCCAGGTCGAGGCGCTCGGCGATCTGGAAGCAGCGGAACGTTCACGCATCAGCCAGGACGTGACCAAGCGGCTCTCGGAACTCACCGGCACGCCCGTCGAACAGATCACCGTCGACACCGTGGGACCGTCGTGGGGAAAGCAGATCTCCGAGAAGGCCCAGACCGCGTTGATCGTGTTCCTGCTGGCGATCATGCTCTTCATCACCATCCGGTTCGAGTTCAAGATGGCGGTCGCGACGATCGTCGCCCTGTTCCACGACCTGCTCATGGTGGTCGGGTTGTACGCCTTGTTCGGTTTCCCGGTGACTCCGAGCACGGTCGTGGCCCTTCTCACCATGCTCGGCTTCTCGATATACGACGGCATCGTCGTGTTCGACCGGGTCAACGAGAACACGAAGCTCCTGACGAAGCGTTCGAAGATGACCTACACGGACATGGCGAACACCTCGTTGAACCAGGTGTTGATGCGATCGCTGAACACGTCGATCACGACGTTGCTGCCGATCCTGTCGGTCCTCATCGTCGGGTCGTTCATCCTCGGCGCGGACACCCTCGAGGAGTTCGGACTGGCGCTGTTCCTGGGTCTCATGTCCGGCGCCTACTCCTCGATCTTCATCGCGACACCCCTTCTCGCGTTGCTGAAGGAACGTGAACCCCGCTTCCGTGAGCTGCGTCGCCAGATCGAGGAGCGCGGGCACGGATCGGTGGATCTGAGCGAGCCGGAGGACGAGGACCCGGTGAAGGAAGCGGTGCTGGCCACCGGTCACGCACCAAGGCCTCGCAAGCAGGGCCGTCGCCGCTGAAGTGCGGCGCGCCGGTCGCTCCGGTGCGCTTCTAGGCTGGGGGCATGCCAGCTGTGGGGCGCGTGCTTCCGTGGCGCCGGTCGAGCGCCCCTGCCTCGGTCGAGACCGCGCCCCTGCTGGAGGCGTTCCGGAGTCATCACCCCAAGACGTCCACGGCTCTCATCTCCAAGGCGTACGAGCTCGCCGCCGAGGCCCACAAGGGCCAGTCGAGGCGCAGTGGCGAGCCCTACATCAACCACCCGTTGGCGGTGGCGTTCATCGTGGCGGACCTCGGACTGGACGACGTCACGATCGCGGCGGCGTTGCTTCACGACTCGGTGGAGGACACCGGGGTCACGCTCGAGAAGCTTTCGAGCGAGTTCGGTGAGGATGTCGCCTGGATCGTCGACGGTGTCACCAAACTCGACCGTGTCCAGTTCGACTCCAAGGCCGCGCAGCAGGCCGCGACGATGCGGAAGATGCTCGTCGCGATGGCGCAGGACCTGCGGGTCCTGATCATCAAGCTCGCCGACCGCCTGC
>JAGQSN010000101.1 GCA_020439555.1 Acidimicrobiales bacterium
GGGCGCACCCTTCGGCATCCGGGTGAACGCCGTCGCTCCGAGCTTGGCGATGCATCCCTTCCTCGCCAAGGTCACCACCGACGAGCTGCTCGAGGAGCTCACTCAGCGAGAGGCGTTCGGCCGCTACGCGGAGCCCTGGGAGATCGCGAACGTGATGGTCTTCCTGGCCAGCGACTACTCCAGCTACATGACCGGGGAGATCGTCTCGGTCAGCTCCCAGAGAGCCTGACCAGAGCCCGTACCGATGGTTGAGCGGAGCGCAGCGGAGTCGAAACTTGTGGTGTCCTTTCGACTCGCTTCGCTCGCTCAAGGGGCGGTGGGGTCCGATGGTTGAGCGAAGCGCAGCGGAGTCGAAACCTCTCGGAATCGAGGAACAGGAACATGGCTGAGACGACCTTTCACGGGATCGACGAGGTGAAGGCCGCGGTCGGCCGACACCTCGGCTACAGCGAATGGGTCGATGTGACCCAGGACCAGGTCGACCTGTTCGCGGATGCGACGGGTGACCACCAGTGGATCCACGTCGATCCCGAACGTGCCGCTGCGGAGTCGCCGTTCGGTGGGCCGATCGCGCACGGCTACCTCACGTTGTCGCTGACCAACCTGTTCCTGCCTCAGGTCGTCGACGTGCAGGACGTGTCCCTCGGTGTCAACCGGGGCACCGGCAAGGTGCGGTTTCCCTCACCCGTCCCGGTCGGTTCACGTCTGCGCGCCGGAGTGGAACTCGTGGCCGCAGACGACGTCGAGAAGGACGGCGTCGCCGTCGGCGTCGACACGACGATGTTGATCACCGTCGAACGCGAAGGGTCCGACAAGCCGGTCTGCGTCGTCGAGTCCCTCAGTCGCTACATGGCCTGAGGCCCCTCCGGTCAGCGGGCCAGCAGAACGCTGGAGCCGTGACCGAACAGTCCCTGGTTGGCGGTGATGCCGACCTTCGCGCCTTCGACCTGGCGGCCAGTCGCCTGACCCCGTAGCTGCCAGGTGATCTCGCACACCTGTGCGATCGCCTGAGCGGGGACTGCTTCGCCGAAGCAGGCGAGGCCACCCGAGGGGTTGACGGGGATACGGCCGCCGATCTCGGTCGCTCCGTCGCGGAGCAACCCTTCGGCCTCACCGCGTCCGCACAGTCCGATGTCCTCGTACCAGTCGAGTTCGAGGGCCGTGGACAGGTCGTAGACCTCGGCGAGCGAGAGGTCTTCGGGACCGATTCCCGCCTCCTCGTAGGCGGCGAACGCGATCGACTCCTTGAAAGGCCTCGCGGGTTCGGCCACGACCGCGGTCGAGTCGGTGGCCAGGTCCGGCAGGTCGATCCGGGTCTGCGGGTAGGTGGGCGTGACCGTCGAGACGGCCGCGACCCGAACCGGTGCACCGGCGGTGCCGGCGTGACGGGCAGCGAAGCTCGCCGACGCGAGAACGAGTGCGGCGCCGCCGTCGGAGGTGGCGCAGATCTCCAGCAGGTGCAACGGGTTCGCCACGATCGGGCTCGCCAGCACGTCCTCCACCGTGACCGGCTTCTGGTAACGGGCGTTCGGGTTCGCGAGGCCGTTGCCGGCGTTCTTCACCTTGACCCGAGCGAAGTCCTCCGAGGTCGCCCCGTAGAGGTCCATCCGACGGCGGGCGCTGAGCGCGAAGTACGTCGGGTTCGTCGCACCGACGAGCCGGAACCGCAGCCAGTCCGGGTCCGTCGGACGGTCACCGGCGTTCGGGGCCAGGAAACCCTTGGGCGTGGTGTCCGCACCCACGACGAGTGCCACGTCGCACATCCCGGCGAGGATCCGCGTCCGTGCCGCCTCGATCGCCGTCACACCCGACGCGCACGCCGCGTAGGACGACGCGACTCGCGCCCCGTTCCAACCGAGGGCCTGCGCGAACGTCGCCCCGGACACGTAACCCGGGTAGCCGTTGCGCATCGTGTCCGCACCGGAGACGAACTGGACCTGGGACCAGTCGATGCCGGCGTCGCGGAGGGCATCACGGGCGGCGGCGACGCCGTACTCGACGAAGTTCCGGCCCCACTTGCCCCAGGGGTGCATGCCGACGCCGAGGACGACCACATCACCGGACATCACGCGACCTCCTCGTTCGATCCGGAGGCGTTCGTCACCGGACTCCACTTCCACACGAGATGGTCGACGTCGTCCTCGGTGAAGAGGACGTCCACGACCAGTTCCATCTCGGCGCCGACCCGGAGGTCGTCGATGCCCACACCTGCGACGACCTGGCCCATGATCGTCAGTCCCTCGGCCTCCAGGTGAACCGCTGCGATGCAGAACGGTTCGTGCTCTTCACCCGGGACCACGTAAGGGGCCGGTGGGCGGTACTGGGCGTCGGTGTAGCTCCAGACGGTTCCCCGACGCGAAAGGGGGACCTCGTCGAACTCGGTGCCGGTGCAGCTCGGGTTCGGGCAGCCGAAATCGACCTTCGGGAAGGCGTACGTCCCGCAGCTCGTGCAGCGTCGACCCAGGAGAGTCGGCTGGTCATCGGTGGTGAACCACCCTTCCGCACCAAGGGCGGGCACCCTCGTCCTCGTGGTCATCTGATGGGCCTCTCGACGGTCGGCGAACGGTTTCTGATGGTACGTCAGATCTCAGGAGGGTGAACATTCCGGCCACGAAGAGACGATCACGCGTCACGACCACGAAACAGACACGAAACGAAGGGTCCGTATGGTCGAGACCCATGGAGGTCGAACTGGTCAAGTGGCCGGCGGAGGAGTCCCGGTTGACCGAACTGCGATCCGCCGGTTCGGCGCGCCTGCTGCTGGTCGAGGAGAGGGCTGCGCCGCCCGTCTCCACGGACGTTCTCGAGGACTGGGTCCGCCTGCCTTGTGGTGACGACGATCTTCGTCACCGGATGTTCGTGCTGGCCGAACGTGTCAGGAAGGCGGATCTGTCGAGGCCGACGCTCGACGAGAACGGTGTGCTCCGCTGCAACGGGGCATGGGTTTCGCTCCCTCCGGTCGAACACCGACTCGTGGCTGCGCTGCTGGACCGTTTCGACGCCGTCGTGTGCCGTGACGTGCTCGCCCGCGCCGGCTGGAACGATGTGGTCCCGGACCGCAACGTGCTCGACGTGCACGTCGTGCGTCTCCGCCGCCGGATCGAACCGTTGGGCCTCGTGATCCGCACGATCCGCAGCCGTGGCTACCTCATGGAGCACCAGCACACCTGAGGCACGCCGAGGCTTCGACTGCGCTGCGCTCAGCCGGTCTGGTGCTCGAAGAAGGCGAGGCGCTCGCCGCCCCCGTGGACCACGAGGTTGGCACCGGTGACGAATGCCGCGAGGTCGCTGCACAGCCACGCGACGGCGTTGCCGACGTCAGCGGGTTCGGCGACCCGACCGAGCGGAACCGTCGACGCGACCGCGGCCGCGCCTTCGGGGCCGCCGTAGTACTCCTCGAACAGTTCGGTGCGAACCATCCCGGCCGAGACGCAGTTCAGCCGGACCTTGGGTGCCCACTCCATCGCCAGGCTCGTCGTCAGGTTGATGAGTCCGGCCTTCGCGGCGCCGTAGATGGCCGTGCCGGGGGAGGGGCGCATCCCCGACAGCGACGTGATGTTCACGATCGCCCCGCCCTCGGGCTGTCCCTGCATGACCCGGTTGGCGGCCTGGGCGACGTGCAGAGCGCTGGTGAGGTTCAGGGCGAGCACCTTCTCGCTGAACCGTGGCGAGGCAGTAGCGGCGTCGGTCCCGGGTGAACCCCCTGCGTTGTTCACCGCGATGTCGAGTCGACCGTGCGCGGAGACGACCGCTTCGATCATCGCGTCGACCGAGGCCGGGTCACGCACGTCGGCGGCGTGGAAGGTGACCCCGTCGGGCAGAGCTCCGGGCTCCGGTTCCGTTCGACCGCAGACCGCCACGATCGCGCCCGCGTCCAGCAACCGGTCGGTGATCCCGCGGCCGACCCCGCGCGCTCCACCGGTGACCAGCGCGACCCGGTTTCGAAGGTCGATCGACAATGACATTCACGGGCTCCTGCTGCACGAGGTGGCGGTGTTGCGTCGCCCGATCGTGTCACGTCAGGTCCCCACCCTCTGAGATCCGCACACCGTGACGTCCCCGAAACGCGAACGAGCTTCGTGCGGAAGTTGGCGCTGAGCGCCGCCTTCCGCACGAAGCTCGAGTTCGTGGCTGGTTGGCCGGTGGCTAGTGGCTAGATGGCGTCGGTGCCCTTCTCGCCGGTGCGGATCCTGGTGATCTGCTCGACGGGGGTCACCCACACCTTGCCGTCACCG
>JAGQSN010000102.1 GCA_020439555.1 Acidimicrobiales bacterium
GCCGACGGTGACAGTCCGGATGAGAGTGAGGGTGCGCACCGCGCCTCTTCGCGCGCCGCGCGCCCGGACCAGAAACGGACGCGACGTGGACGACTTCGAGGCGATGAAGATGGCGATCGACGCAGCCTCGACCGTGCGCGCGTCCACCTCGCCGAACCCGTGGGTCGGATGCGTCCTGGAGGCGACCGACGGCCGCCGTTTCGTCGGGGCGACCGAACCTCCCGGTGGCCGGCACGCCGAGATCGTCGCCCTCGACGCGGCCGGTCCCGCCGCGGCAGGTGCCACGGTGTGGACGACGTTGGAACCCTGCTCCCACTTCGGCAGGACCCCGCCGTGCGCGTCGGCTCTGGTGGCCGCCGGGGTGGCCCGTGTCGTCGTCGGCGTTGCCGACCCGGACCCGAACGTGTCGGGGAACGGCATCTCGGCGCTGCGCGAAGCGGGAATAGACGTGACCGTCGGTGTCGCCGAACGCGAGGTGTCCGAACAGTTGGCGCCCTACCTGCACCATCGTCGGACCGGTCGCCCGTGGGTGGTGCTGAAGCTCGCGTCGACCCTCGACGGACGGACCGCCGCCCCCGACGGCAGCAGCCGCTGGATCACCGGACCCGAGGCAAGGACCGACGTCCACCGTCTGCGCGCCGAGAGCGACGCCATCGTCGTCGGGGCCGGAACGGTCCGGGCCGACGATCCGGCGCTCACGGTCCGCCACGTCGACGGCAAGGACCCGCGCCGCATCGTGCTGGGGACGATTCCCGACGGCGCCGCCGTGCTGCCGGCCGAATCCCATCGGGGCGACTTCGGGGACCTCCTGGACCGTCTCGGCTCCGAAGGCGTCGTGCAGGTCCTCGTGGAGGGAGGCGCGACGGTCGCACACGACCTGCACGCTGCCGGGACCGTCGACCAGTACGTGATCTACCTGGCACCGGCCCTGTTCGGAGGCGACGACGCCGTGGGCCTGTTCACCGGGGCGGGCGCCGCCACGATCGACGCCGTCTGGCGGGGGAGCCTCTCCTCGGTCCGCCGGCTCGGCGACGACCTACGCCTGGACCTGATCCGCAGCCCGGCAGTCGGGAGCAGCACTGCCGACGCCGACCTGAGAGGAGTTGCCTGATGTTCACCGGGATCGTGGAGGAACTCGGCACAGTCGTGTCCCGGGAGGGACCGCGCCTGCGCATCCGCTGCGGCACCGTCCTCGACGACGTCGAGATGGGGGCCTCCATCGCTGTCAACGGAACCTGCCTGACCGTCGTCGGCTGGTCCGAGGACTGTTGGGAGGCCGACGTGGTCGACGAGACCTACTCGCGGACCTGCCTCGGCGCCCTGTCACCAGGTGACCCGGTCAACCTCGAACGCCCGGTTCGTCTGGCGGACCGCCTCGGCGGTCACCTGGTGCAGGGACACGTGGACGCGGTCGGCACGATCGTCGACGCGGCACCGGACCTACGGGTGACGGTGCCGGACCGGGATCTGCTCCGCTACGTCGTCGAGAAGGGCTCCATCACCGTCGACGGCGTGAGCCTCACCGTCGCGGCCGTCCACGAAGACGGATTCTCCATCGCTCTCATCCCCCACACCGCCGAGGTGACCACCCTCGGTCGCAAAGGTCCGGGGGACCCCGTCAACCTCGAACTCGACGTGGTCGCGAAGTACGTCGAGTCGCTGCTGGAAGGACACAAGCCATGACCGACCCACGAGTTGCTGTCACCCCGCCCGCGGACGCCGACGAGCCGGCTAAGGGTGCGACCACGGTGACCGCCGGCAAGGGACCCACCGACGACGGCCCCCTGTCCGACATCGGCACGGCGTTGGAGGCGTTCGCCCAGGGCGAGATCCTCGTGGTCGTCGACGACGAGGACCGTGAGAACGAAGGCGACCTGATCATGGCCGCCGAGTTCGTCACACCGGAGAAGATCGCCTTTTTCCTCCACCACACCTCGGGGTTCATCTGCGCCCCGATCACCAGCGAACGTGCAGCGGAACTCGACCTGCGACCGATGGTCGAGCAGAACACCGAGA
>JAGQSN010000103.1 GCA_020439555.1 Acidimicrobiales bacterium
AGACGGGTGGGTTGGCCTTGTCCGCAACCTCGACCAGGTCGAGATCGAGTTGGCGGGCGAAGGCGAGCGCCTCGGGCAACGGTTTGATCCCGACCTGTTCCCCGTCGGGTCCGACGAGGCGGACCTCCCGGGCTCGGATTCGATCGTTGATCCGGGGCTCGTGGTTTGGCGTTGAGGCAGCTATGGCCGGTCGCTCTTCATCCGGTGCGTAGGTCCTCCCTGACGCAGTTCGTGCGTTCGTAGTGTTCTGGAACGTCCTCCCCGGCGGCTCCCGCCCCGAAAAACGACGAAGCGGATGCCGGAAAGCCGACATCCGCTGGCACCCCGAGGGGTACTGGCAGCATCGACCCGGTCGCACGGTTCCCCGAGGGGGTGGCCGGGTGGGGGCGGAGCCCCGCTTTCGGTGGGTTGGACGTGCCGTAGGGTACCAGGACCCGATGTCGGAGCCGCAACTTCTCCTGCGCGTCCGAGCATCGGCGTGCACATACCGATCGCATCGACCGACTACTTCCGAGGAACCCCCGATGAGCTTGTGGACCCCAGGTGGCGAACACCCCGTGGACCGGGAAGGCCCCGCAGTGCCCGGCCCTCTCGGTGAGGATCTCACGCCCGAGCAGGAGGCCGAAGCACGTCAGATCGCGGCCGAGATGCAACAGGTGCGCGAGCAGCTGTCGCAGGTTCCGGCAGCGGTCGTGATCGCCAACCACGCGATGGGCTGCTACGAGCTGGCCGCGATCCATCTCTCCAGCGAGCCCCCGAACCTGCCCGAGGCACACGTAGCGATCGACGCGTTCGGTGCCCTGTTGGAGACCTTGAAGGGGCGACTCGGCCCGGACGAAACAACCCTCCAGGACGCGCTGGCGCAGATCCGCCTCGCGTTCGTGCAGGTCAAGGCGTCCCAGGACGCCGGAGCGGAGGAACCGGCTACCGACGCCGACTGATTCAGGGTGCGGGCGCAGGCCGGATGACGGCCTGGGTCTGGGTGGTCTTGGCGACGAGCCGGTCTTCCAAGCGGATCTCGGTCTCGACGACGATGGTCGTGGAGTCGACGTGCAACGGCACCGAACGCGCTCGCACGGTCCCCGAGCGCACCGCTCCGAGGAAGTTCGTCTTCGATTCGATGGTGGCCGTACCGGACGCCCCCTCCGGAAGGTTGAGGTAGGCGCAGAGCGCACCCGAAGCGTCTGCGAGCGCCATGACGGCACCGCCGTGGAGCAGGCCACCGGCAGTCGTGAGTCGTTCGTCGTAGCCGAGTTCGAGGACGACCTCGTCGGCACTGCTGCTGACGCCTTCGATTCCGAGGACCTCGCAGAGCGGCATGCTCGCTCGCACGAAAGACGTCATCTTCGGGTCTGCTGGCACGGGCTCACTCCAATGGGCTCGACAGTCAGGCCCGTGATCTTCCCACGCCCTGAGACTCGAGGACATCAGCGATGTCAGTAGCTTTCGAATCGTGCGTTGAGTCTGGTCATGTCGTCCGGGTCTGTGGTGAGGATGAAGGTGCCGAGGCTCTCGGCCATCACGGTCAAGTGGGCGCCGACCAGATCTGATGTGTCCGAGGCGGCGAGGCGGCGGCCGACCGGGGCGGCGTTGTCGAGCGGGTGGATATCGAAGTGGCGGACCGCGCGGGCCAGATTCGCCTGCCGGGCCGGGTTGCGCCACACCTGGGCCAGGACGGGGTGGGTGGTGTGAATGTCTTCGCCTCGTTCGGTCGCCCGCTTGATCAGCGCCCAGAGCCGAGAGTTGATGTTCTCGCCGTCGACGATCTCCGAAGAGCCCGTTTGCCTGGATGAGATTTTCTCCCATCAATCAAAGCATCTGCTCCAAGTTGACTTTTACATGGGCCCGCCGAGCATGCCCTCACGTCTCAGCCCGCTGACCATCCCGCAGGATTGACTTCAATGCAAACCTCGAACTCCATGATACCAGAATAGATCTGGCTGTGATCTCGCGTCCACGTCGCCTCCCAGGCCTCGGATTGCCGGGGTCTTCAACACCCAACCTGGTACGCAACGGCCTTGACGATCGCATCCACATCATCCTTATAGCGTTCGCCGTCCTCAGCTCCTGGAAACCAGATCGAGATCCCCAAGCTCGAGCCGCACAACTCAAGCCAGAACGACGCGGCATAGCAGTCTGAGAGCCCGATTGCCGACCATCCAGCTATACAGTAGGCGCTGACTCTGCGCACTATTGAATCATTGAGATCCGAGATCGGGATCTGCCAATCGCTCTCCTTCTGGTCGAGTGCGCCGCGATCGGCATCTGCCCAGTTGGACGCATTCTGAAATGCAGCGGGAATGTCGTAGTTATCCCAGAAGGAGGCATCATCCGTCACGTACTGTCGAGCGTTCACGGTTAGTGACTTTGATCCACCTACGTCGACTTTGAATGCTGCGGACCACTGAGGGTGGGGCCGGTTCGGCAATCCACTTAGCGTCTCTTGCTCCCTGACCGGGGCATCCAAAGTCGCGGAAAGCTTAGAAAAGTTGAACGCTCCGGGGTTGGGAATCTCAGAGGAACGTCTAACACCCTCACGACGGGTACAAGCGGCGCCTACAAGCAGCAGTGCCACGAGCGCTACACGCAGGATTCGTCGAGACACAACTATGACCTTGGAACACGCGGCCACGGGACAAGCTTATTGTATGGTGCATCGGCGATGCTCAATATGCCAGAACGTAAGCGCAGATATTCATCGTTTGACCTACGGATCTCGGCAAGAATAATGTTAAGGGTAACAGAGCTTCCGTGTCTTTCAGCAGCGCGAGCCCCTGCTCGAATAGAGATATCGTCGCCTGGCTCCCATTCACCACAAAGTGCCTGTGGACAATTGCGGCTCAAAGTGGCTTGCGCAGATCCATGCAGGTGGAATTCGATCTGAACAGCCGCGCCCCAGACGGCGTTGCCAATGACGTCATAGTAATAGGCGTAACTTCTGTCACCGAGGTCCATGAGCAGGTTCTGTTGATAAGGACCACTAGGTGACCTGAGGAGCTCAATCAAGGTCGGTTTCAGATCAAGTTCCCCGCCAGGCCTTGATTCCAGAAGGAAGGGCAAGACCTGCTGAGTGGCCTTCTGGACGGCGCAGTGCCGAAAGTTGCCAGTAAAAACGTCAAGGACAATGCTGCTGGTGCATCCAAGATTGGAGCCGCGGATACTACTCCTCCAGTTCCGTATCGCTCGACCAAACTGATCCCAGGCGACACTTGCGGAATCATCACATCCCATATCCATCATGAGGGCCGGCCATATAGATTGAAATATCGACGGTGAGGAAGCGTCGTCATATGTATGGCTCCCGAGTGAGAACGTACATTCGCTTGCCCGCAACCCGAGCGGGTCGGTCTTGTTGAGGGGGTCGTTGTCTGTGTAGTGGTAGGGGTTGGTGACCGTTGGTGTGCCGTCGACGCCGTCGAGTGGGTCTTGGGTGAGGAATTGGCTTGTGGTGGGGTCATAGTCGCGGGCTCGTAGGTGGATGAGCCCTGCTGTGGTGTGTTCGCCTCGGTATCCCCGGGTCGGGCTTGTGGTGGTGGGCTGGGTTGGTGTGCCCCACGGTGCCCAGGAGGGCGGTGCCTGGATGGTGTTGGGGTTGGCCGGGTTGGTTTGGATGACCGATCCACGGATGTCGGTCTCGAAGATGGCGGCTGTTGTGGGGGATTCCTCACCGATCAGCCCGGCCGGACCGAAACTGGTGTGAGACCACGACAGACCGGCATCGGTCGAAGACGCGATGACCTGGGCTGGGCCGCCAGTAGCGGCATACCAGATGCGGTCCTCGTTGACAGTCGCGCCGGCTGTGGTCACAGAAGAAGTTGTTACACGGTCCTGACCGTCAAAGACACGGGTTTCCAGCAACGGCACCGCAACATCGCTCAACCCGATCGAGGCCAGCCGGCCCGCCGCGTCGAAACCGGTGTCTGTGGTTCCAGTCACTGTGGAGGCCACTGTCGTCCTCGCCCTGGTGCGACGCCCCGCGTCGTCGTAGGTGTAATCGGTGACCCGGTCCCCGCTCGATGCTGCCGCGATCGAACCGTTCGGGTTCGTCACATATGTCGTGACCACGGCATCCACCGTCGAGTTGAGCAGGTTCCCGCGGGTTCCCCACTCCCAGGACCGGTCCACCGCTCCATCCGCGCTTGTCAACTGGCCCGCGTCGTCATAGCCGAAGGCAGTCGACTCTCCGTTGACAGTTTCAGATGCCAGACGGCCATCAGGCCGCCACACCAGATCCGTGACAACGGACTCGCTGCCGCCCGGAGACGGAACGGTCTGCGTGTAGGACTCCACCACTCCCGCCTCGTTGGACCTGTCCCAGGTCCGTGACGCACCCGCCAGCGTGAGGGTCTCAGAACCGAGCAGGCCGTCGGCGTCATAGCCATAGGAAGCCATCGGCGTGAACGCGTTGCCGCCCGCGGGACGCGCTTCGATCCCGGTCACACGATCGGCCACGTCATGGCTGAAACGCCGCGCCCACCCATCATCGAGACCGACCTCCACCAACACACCTGACAAGTCCCACGAATAGGCGACCACACCCCCAGCCGGAGTCTCCATCGAAGTCACCCGACCGGCCCGATCATGGGCATAGATCGTGTCACGCGCGACACCGTCGTCGCCGCGGGTCTTCGTCACCCAACCCCGGCTGTTGACCCACGACGAGTTGACCACGGTCGCCTGACCGGCGTGGGTGAACGTACGGGACCGAAGCTCACCGGAACCGTAGTAGTCACGAGTATCCACACGCCCGGTCTGATCTGTCACCGTGACCAGCCTGCCCGTGACAGGGTCATAGGCGTTCAGAGTCGTAGACGGTGCGGCGCCAACCCGCGGCGCGGGCGCTGAACCGCCCCGGGTCTGGTGACTGCTCCTTCTCTTGAGAGGATGGAGCAATGCCTGCACTTCCGAGGGGCCAGAGGCACCCTGCCGAGCTGCGCGAGCGCGCGGTGCGGATGGTGTTCGAGCACCGACACGAGTACCCGTCGCAGTGGAAGGCGGTCTGCTCGATCGCCGACAAGCTCGACGTGAACCGCGAGACGCTGCGGAACTGGGTGAATCAGGCCGACGTCGACCGCGGCGGCCGGCCTGGTCTCACCACCGACGAGCAAGCCCGGATGAGAGACCTCGAGCGCGAGGTGAAGGAGCTGCGCCGAGCGAACGAGATCCTCAAGGCGGCGTCGGCTTTCTTCGGGGCGGAGCTCGACCGCCAGTCAAAGCGCTGATCGAGTTCATCGACGCGCATCGCCAGCGGTTCGGGGTCGAGCCGATCTGCAGGGTGCTCACCGAGCACGGCTGCAAGATCGCCCCGAACACCTACTGGGTGGCAAAGAAGCGGCCGCCGTCGGCGAGAGCGATCCGCGACGCCAGGCTGAAAGAGCAGATCGCCCGGGTGCACACCGAGAACCTCTCGGTGTACGGCGCCGACAAGATCTGGGCGCAGCTCAACCGAGAGGGCACCCGGGTCGCTCGCTGCACCGTCGAGCGGCTGATGCGCGACCTGGGACTGTCCGGCGCTCGGCGAGGCCGGGCCTTCAAGATCACCACCCGATCCGATGAACGCCAGCACCGGCCTGACGACCTCGTCGCCCGCCACTTCCAGGCCCCCGCACCGAACCGGCTGTGGGTGGCTGACATCACCTACGTGCGCACCTTCGACGGCTGGGTCTACGCCGCGTTCATCATCGACGTGTACTCCCGCATGGTCGTCGGCTGGCAGATCTCCAAGTCGTTGCGCACCGACCTGGCCCTCGACGCCCTCGAGATGGCGGTCTGGAACCGCACCCGCGACGGCCGCTCGCTCGACGGGCTGACCCATCACAGCGACCGAGGCGTGCAATATCTCGCGGTGCGCTACTCCGAGCGGCTCGCCGAGAACGACATCGTCGCCTCCGTCGGCTCCAAGGGGGACAGCTACGACAACGCGATGGCCGAGAGCTTCAACAGCCTCTTCAAGTGGGAACTGATCTACCCCCAAGGTCCATGGCGGGGCCTCGACGACGTCGAGTTCGCCACCCTCGGCTACATCGACTGGTTCAACCACCGCCGCCTCCACGGCGAGATCACCACCGACAACACCTACGTCACCCCAGCCGAGTTCGAAGCCGCCCACTACCGTCAGACCAACCCGGCTCCCGAGCCGGCCACCCAATGACTCGAGCAGTCACGAAACCCGGGGCGGTTCACGCCGTATGGGACTCGAGCCTGCCCGCCTTGTCGTAAACCCAAGACTCCACCACAGGGTTCCCATCGTCGTCGACCGCGGTACGGCTCGACCGGTTTCCCCGCGCGTCGTAGCCGTAGGTCGCCTCGTTTTCGAGCGCATCAGTCACCTTGTGCAAACGACCACCCGGCGTGTACTCGAAAAACCGAGTGGATGGATCCGTTACACCAGCCACCACGACATGCGGATCCGATTGTGACGCCACCTGACCATCCGCGGTGTAGCCGGTGACCGCGGTAACGGTCCCCGAACCTGTCGGTGAGGGTGTAGTCACCCCCACGCGATGCCCCGCTGCGTCGTATTCGAATGTCCGCTCTCGAAGCCCGACACTCGTGACCCGAGCCACTCGCCCGTCCTCGTCGAAGTCTGTTTCGGTCCGACCATTCCCCGCGTCGACAACAGCGGTCTGGCGCCCTGCACCGTCGTATTCGAACTTCGTGATCCTCTTCGCCGAATCAGCAGTTCCGAGCCAATCGAACACCTGGACGTCCTGTGGAGCAGAAAGCTCCGCGGCCATACGGCCAGCCAACGTGAACCGAGTCTCGGCGACCCGATCCCCCGACGACAACAAGTCCGCATCAACCGGGTCCAGCTCCCCGGCGACATGCTCCACCGTCCGCCACAACCGGCCAGCACCGTCGTAATGGAACGAAGTCATCAACTGCGCAGCCGGTTCCGACGATGCCCCGTCGATACGGGTACGCATCCGGCCCGCCGCGTCGTAGGTGAAACGCTGCTCGGAACGAACCGACACACCAGAAGGATCCAAGCTCGAAGGGCCGAACACCGACACGACACGACCGTTCGCGTCGTACTCAGTGGTCGTCGTGTGAGCAGGATCGCCGAGAACCGCGCCGACAGTGACCTGGGTCTGGCGGCCCTCGATGTCATAGCCGTAACGGGTCACCACCCCAGCAGGATCTGTCGAGGTCTCCATTCGGCCCAACGGTCCGTAGGTGTTGACAGTGGTCGCCAAAGAAGCCGGGTCATCCTTGTCGCCGACCTGGACCGCGACCACGTCGCCTGAGCGGTCGGTCTTGGTGATCGTCGAAACCCCGTCAGGGTCCGTCGTGACGGCCACCTCCGCGACGTCGGAACCGGCCGGCTCGGTCCAACCTGGGTCTCCGGGCCGCAACAAGTCAAAGGTCGTCGTGTGGCCTCCGGGAGTGGTGACGGTCTTCGGCGAACCGTCAAGCCAGTACGTGTAACGGGTAGCACCGTGACCGGCACCGTCGAACAGAGGGTCACGTGACTCGATCACCTGCCCCGCGGCGTTGAAGACAGTCTCGGTCAATGCCCCACCGGGCGACGTCATCCTCTCGACCCGCGCCGCGCCCGAATCGGTCTCAGCGAAGCCGGCGTCCCCGGGCCGCAACGTCTCGTACTCGGTCCTCAACTCGACACCCGGCTCCGGAAAGGTCGTCCGGGACTTCAAGGACCGGTCCGGCCAATACTCGGACTCGGTGCGGACGCCGTCGGCATCGACACTCGACTTCACCAAACCGTCGAGTGCACCGGTCCAATAGGTCGTGGTCACAGTCGATCTGCCCGACGCAGGACATTGCTCACCTGGTGCCAACGAGATCGCATCGCAAGGAACCGACGTCTTCCAGGGCAACAACTCGGTGCCCGCCGCCGACGAGTACTCGAAGGTGGTCTCCACCCCAGCAGCATCAGTTGCCGAAGACAGTCGAGAGTCTGACCGCGCAGCCGGATCGGTTGCTGCTACCACGTACTCGTACGCTGCAACCGTGCGCGACGTTCCACCGACGGTCTCCGTCGTCATTGTGGGCCGACCCGCCGCGTCGTAGGCCGTCTCGGTCTTCACCCCGGAACGCGAGGTGTTCGACGTTGCCAGGTCTCCAAACCAGGTCTTTCCACTGGCATGGCCCGTGGTGTCCTCGACGCCCAACAACTCACCTGCTAGCCCGTAGTGATAGACGACGTGGTCACCGGAAGCCTCGTTGACCACCGTCGTGTACCCGTCCGCGTCTACCAGACCAGCCGGGGGCTCGAATCGCTGGCCGTAATGGAACGACAACACGTCGCCTTCGTCGGAGATCTGCGACACGACGCGACCCCACCCGTCATAGGTGTTCTCCACCACCACGTCGGTCCGCGTCGCGTCGACGTCATCGGTGACCTTGGTCAAGAGCGTGCCGCTCCACCAGTAGCGGCGACGGCCAACGCTTGCCGCCAGCTCCCCCGAACGATGCGGCCGAGACGCCGACGCGAGCGTCACCGCCCCTGAGGTCGCTGAATACGCGTAGTCGACGATGAAACCATCGGATGACTCGGCCCGATCGACCAAGCCGTCCTGACCCGGCGACGGTTCGCCGGTTTCAGGGTCGAGCTGTTGATCATCGACCAGAGTCAACTGGAAACCGTCTGCACTCGACACCACCACGTCGCCCGAGATCCGCGAAACCGTGACCGCTGGTTGGCCTTTGTCGTGGATTCCAGTCAGAGTGCCTGTGCTGTCGAACGACATCTCACTGCCTTCAGGACTGCGCAAGACGAAGCCATCGGCAACATCAACCAACTGTCCGATGAAACCCGACGACGTCGACCAGGAACCGTCATCGCCATGCCACCATCCAACGGCTCGCCCGCCCGGCAACGTCAACGTCGCGTTGTCGTCGGCTCCGAGTTCGAGCGTGGCCTCAAAAGGTGTGGTCCACCCTGCACCGAACCAGCCTCGGACGTCGCTCTGGGACAGATAGGAGCGCGTCAACGTCGCCGCAGCCGGACCCGCAACGGGGGCCAGGTCGGTGTCGGTCTGTGAAAATGCACCCGAGTAGGTGTCGACCGGGTCGGCATGCCACGCCCGGTTCACCGGCGAACCGAACCCCTTGCCCCCCACCAGGTACAACGACGGAGGACTCCCCTCGTAACGATCCAATGGGCCGGTATATGACGAGAACAGGATGTTGTAGCCGCCCGCCCGGCTCGCGACTGCCGGATTGCTCGCGTCGACCTCGTTCGTCTTCCGGCTCGCTGCCACCAGGTCAGTTCGGACTGCTGCATCATCAGAAAGGACGTGCGAAGCATCGAACAACAACACCCTGTCCGTCCCGGCCGGAGACGGTGCGCGGATCATCAAGGCCACCCGCTCACCGTCAGGTGACAACATCGGCAGGCTCGCTGAATCGATCGGGTATGCCGAAGTCACATCGTGACGGTTGACCGCGACACGCGTCTTGTTCAGAGCGATATCCCGCACAGCCAACACACGGGTTCCATCCGGTGCCACACCCGGTTCAAGGTTCGATGCCTCCGACAGCCAAGCGACTCTGGAACCGTCCTCGCTGATCGACGCGACACCGTTCAACGAATACTGCGACGAAGCCACACCCGTCGACACGTCCCCTGCATCGTTCTTCGACACCAACTCGAACGACCAAGCACCACCGACCGAAGCACGCGACGCCCTGTACACCTGCGCCGAACCGCCCGACATCCCCGGAACCACACCCGCAGCCGCAGTCACGAACACGATGTGCTTCGCGTCCCCGGAGATCTGCGCGCTCAACACGCTCTCGTTCCAACTCGCCGGGGTAACGACCTCGACCGGCCCATCACCATCCCGAACCATCAACGAGGCAACCTGCCCGCCTGGCGCCGCACCAAGACTCTCGGCATCAGAGACAAACGCGACCGACCCTCCATCGCGCGAGACCGACGGATACCGGCTGTGCCCGTTGCCGCGCACCCCCATCCACCCATCGGGGGCACCACCCGGACCGACATCGCACCCGGCCGTTCCCGCATGGTCTTCACTCACCAATTCGGCCGGGCCGAAAGGTTCACCCACCGACGCTCGGTCCCAGCGCGCAACCTGGTGGAACACGTAGTCAGGGGGGTTGCACGGGTCGGCATCTCCGCCCTCAGGTGGACTACCGGCAGACTCTGCACCCGCCGCGGGGCGCCCATAAGCCACAAACCAGGAACCGACGAATGTCAAGCCATCCGCAGAAAGGGCCCCATCCTCCATGGACGGACTGTCCCCACCGATGAGAGACAGATTCAGATCCCAAGATTCGACCTCGTCGGCCCCCCGATCCGCAACCACATAGTGACCGTCACCCACAAACCCAACCGACTCAGCAGAATCACTTATCGACACCGGTGAATACGTACTCACGTAGTCGTAGTCGAGCACCAACTGCTGAATCGACCACCCCGAATCAGGCGACCGCACCGGCTCGCAAGCCGCCGTCACCGAGGCGGCCACAGCCACGACGACCACAGCAGATAGGCAACGCCGCAGGCCCGCAGGCTGGTATCGCCGAACGTGTCCAACGAAGGTGTTCTTCACCAAGATGCTCCACCGATCGCGACCGGACCGATCGAAACCGGCCGTGGCGCATGGACATAGCGCCTGATCACGCCGCTGCGCTGAGGTTCGAGCCATGTCGTCCCGTCCTCTGAGGTGAGGCCTTCATCAGCTTGGAGGAGGGACCGCTACCGGATCGAGCTGAGTGGATCGGAGGTCGGGTCAGCGCTCGGCTGGAACTGTCGGTGCCAGGTCGAAAGCTTCCAGGCCGTTCGGGCCTGGCCGGACGGTGAAACGGACCGGCGTCGCGGTCGCGATCGTTCGGGAGCCGTCGGCAATCGACGTGCAGTGGAAAGGCCACTCTTCACCGCGCTCGTCGGTGACCACCCCTGAACCGACGTGTCCGTCGAAGGCGGTGACCGTTCCGGAACGGACGCTGAACACCGCGGCCAGGTCCTGGGGCGACTCGGTCATCTGTGTCAGTGGACGATCTTCGAGAGCGGGAGTTCGATGATGTCGGTTGCACCGGCGTCCTTCAGGGCCGGGATCAGGATGTTGATCCGACCCTTCGGCACGACGGTCTCGACAGCGAAACCGTCGGTGCCGTGCAGCTTGGACACCGTGGGCGACTTCATCGCCGGAACCAACGCGATCACCCGGTCCAGGTCCGCCTCACGCACGTTCAGCTTCACGAGCACCTTCGAACGTGCCTCGAGAACGCCCTGGAGGAGCGTGTTGACCTGGTCCATCGCGTGACGCTTCGACTCGTCCGCGAACGACGCCGGGTTCGCCACGAGCTCCGTGTAGGACTGGAGGATCTGGTCGATCTCCCGCAGTCCCGCAGCACGGATCGCACGTCCGGTCTCGGTGATCTCGACGATGCAGTCAACGATGTCGGGGACCTTGGCCTCCGTCGCCCCGTAGCTGAGCCGGATGTCGGCCTCGATGCCACGCTCGGCGAAGAACCGTCGGGTCACCTCCGGGTACTCGGTGGAGACCCGGACCCCGTTCGGCAGGTCCTCGACGCGTTCGTACGGGGAGTCCCCGGCGACAGCGACAACCATCCGGATCGGTTTCGACGTGGCCTTCGAGTACTGCAACTCGCCGAGGGACTCGACCTTGCTGCCCGTCTCCTCGATCCAGTCGCGTCCGGTGATGCCCAGGTCGAACATTCCCTCGGCGACGTAGGTGGGGATCTCCTGGGGTCGCAGGATGCGGACCGAGGCGATCCGCGGGTCGTCGATCGTCGCCTTGTAGTCGACGGTCGAGGAGCGCTGCACCGGCAGGTCGGCAGCCGCGAACAACTCCAGCGTCGCCTTCTCGAGCGATCCCTTCGGCAACACCAGCTTCAGCACGGCAGTCGACGGTACCGTCCCGTCCGGCGATGCCCCCAACCGTGGTGCGATCCCTGGACCGTGGCCGGTCCGAGGATTCGCTCAACCGACGCCGAGCAGGTCCACCACGAACACGAGCGTCTCGTTCGGGGCGATCACGCCCCCGGCTCCCTGTGCGCCGTAACCCTTGGCGGGCGGGATGGTGATCCGGCGACGCCCGCCGAGGCGCATACCTGCAACACCTTCGTCCCAACCTGCGATGACCTGACCCGCACCGAGCCGGAAACCGAACGTGTCACCCCGGTCCCAGGATGCGTCGAACTGCTGGCGGGTCGACCACGCGACACCGACGTAATGGACCTCGACGGGCAGACCGGCAGTCGCCTCCGGGCCGTCACCGACAGTGATGTCTTCGAGAACCAACTCGGCTGGAGGTGCGCCGTCGGGGATGGTGATCTCTGGCTTGGTCATGGCGGTCAACCTACCGGGCCACCGAGGCGACCCGGACCGTGGGGTAGATCTGTGGGATCAGGAGGACTTGGCCCTTCGGACCAGCGCGGCCATCTCGACGACGACCTTGGCCCCGTCCTCGCCCACGTTGTGACCGCCGGGGCCTTCGCTGCGCGCGTAAGCCTGTTCGACGTTCTCGACCGTCAAGGCGCTGAACGCAACCGGCACCCCCGTGTCGAGCTGAACACGCTGGATGCCAGCGGCGCACTCCCCCGCTACCGACTCGTAGTGGGTGGTCTCGCCCCGGATCACACAACCGAGGCAGACGACACCGTCGACACGACCCGATTCCGCCCAGGCCTTCGCTGCGAGCGGCAACTCGAACGCGCCCGGCACCCACTCGACGGTCACATCGGCGTCGGCGACACCGGCTACGGCCAGCCCCCGCTCGACGCCGCCCAGCAGGCGAAGCGTGATCTCGCTGTTCCAACGAGCGGCCAGCACGGCGACCCGGAGACCGCGCCCGTCCAGTACGGGCTGCGGCGCGTCGGGTGACTGATGATCGCCGGCCATTCAGCCGTCCCCTTCGGGACCGTCCGGCAACGACTTCACGTCGTCCGCGGACTCGGGGCTGATCGCACCCGCCGGGTCGGGTTCCAGGTCGTCCAGGCCTTCGAGGAGGTGGCCCATCTTCTCGGCCTTCGTCTTGAGGTAGCGGATGTTCTCCGGGTTCGGTGCAGTGATCGACGGGACGCGTTCGACGATGTCCAGGCCGAAGCCGTCCAGACCCCCGTACTTGGCCGGGTTGTTGGTGATGATCCTCATGGAGGTCACCCCGATGTCGGCCAGGATCTGCGCACCGATGCCGTACTCGCGGGAGTCGACGGGCAGACCCATGGCGACGTTCGCCTCGACGGTGTCGTGGCCCTCGTCCTGGAGTTCGTAGGCCCGGATCTTGTGGGCGATCCCGATCCCGCGCCCCTCGTGGCCACGCAGGTAGACGATGACGCCGGCCCCTTCGTCCGCGATGAGCTTCATGGCTGCGTCGAGCTGCACGCCGCAGTCGCAGCGCATCGAACCGAAAACGTCACCGGTGAGGCACTCGCTGTGCACCCGGACCAGCGTCGGCTCCGAACCCGAGATCTCGCCCTTGACGAGCGCCACGTGTTGTTGGCCGTCGATCGTGTTCTCGTAGACGTGGCACGTGAAGTCGCCCCAGCCGGTGGGGATCCGGGCCGAGGAGACCCTTCGGACCAGCTTCTCGGTGCGACGCCGGTAGCGGATCAGGTCCGCGATCGAGATCATGTGGAGGTCGTGCTCACGGGCGAAGCGCCGCAGCTCGGGCTGGCGGGCCATGCCCATCTTCTTGTCGTCGACGATCTCACAGAGGATCCCCGCCGGGTACAGCCCGGCCATGCGGGCGAGGTCGACGGTCGCCTCGGTGTGGCCGGCACGCTTCAGCACGCCGCCCTCTCTCGCTTCGAGGGGGAGGATGTGGCCCGGGCGGGCGAGGTCACCCGGTCGCGTGCAGGGGTCCACGAGGGCGGCGACGGTCGTGGCACGGTCGAAGGCGGAGATACCCGTGGAGGTCCCGTTGCGGGCGTCGACGCTGACGAGGAACGCGGTCCGCATGCTCTCGGTGTTCTGCTCGACCATCGG
>JAGQSN010000104.1 GCA_020439555.1 Acidimicrobiales bacterium
CGTCGCTGTCGCTGCCGCAGGCGGCGAGGACGAGAGCGAGGCTCAGACCGACGGCGGACAGCCGAGCGGCTTTGCTGGTGGTTCGCATGGGTTCCCTTTCCTTCCCGACAACCGGGCAAACCGATCCTATGGCAGTTCGATCGCGGGTGGGCGGGACCCCGGGCCGGACCGCCAAAGTGGCGGATTACCGGACACGGGGGGAGGACCTGTCAGCATGGAGAGGTGCTTCACGACCCTGAAGCCCTGTCGGAGGAGCAGCTCGATGCCGCCCTCGTCGCCCTGCGGGCAGAGGTGCGTTCACACGGCGACCTCGTCGTTGCGTTCTCCGGGGGTGCCGACTCCTCGCTCCTGGCGTGGGTGGCAACCGATGAACTCGGAGCAGACCACGCCGAAGCCGTGACCGCTGTGTCGGCTTCCCTGGCGCAGTCAGAGTTGGACGATTGTCGTCGTCTCGCAGACGAGTGGGGTATGCGATGGTCGACGGTCGCAACGGCCGAGATGGACGACCCGTCCTACCTGCGCAACGACCTCGACCGCTGCTACCACTGCAAGAGCGCTCTGGCCGACGCTCTCGAACCCATCATCGAGTCGTCCGGAGCGACGGTCGCGTTGGGCGTGAACCTCGACGACCTCGCCGAGCATCGACCGGGGCAGGTAGCGGCTCGGGAACGCGGCGCAGTGTTTCCGCTCGTCGACGCCGGATTCACGAAGGCGATGGTCCGCGCTGCGTCGCGAATGCTCGGGCTTCGCACCGCTGACAAGCCGGCGGCGCCTTGTCTCGCCTCGAGGATCCCCTACGGAACACCGGTTTCCTTCGGCGTGCTGCGCGAGGTCGAGGAGGCAGAACGCGCTCTTCGAGCGCTCGGCTTCGACGAGGTTCGGGTCCGCCACGGCGGAGAGGTGGCGAGGATCGAGGTCCCGCTCGATCGGCTCGCGGACCTGATCGAGATGCGCGAGCAAGTGGTGTCGGGCATCCGCGCCGCCGGTTACGGACGCGTTACAATTGACATGGAAGGGTTACGTTCGGGTAACCTCAACAGTCAACAAGGAACGACACAATCTCGCCCTTCGTAGTGAAGTTCTCACGCGCTGCGGCGAGATGCGGGAAAAGCTGAAGATCCTGAGAAAAAGCCCTTCAGAGGAAGGCTCCGGTGTGTCGATACGGCCATCGGGAGGGGCGCACCGAGCGGCCCTGAGAACATCGCCACACGGGAACGAGGACGTCGTGAAATCGACCATTCGAAAGGCCATGACAATCGCAATCGCCACCACGGGCATCGCACTGCTGGCAGCGTGCCAGCCGGCGAAGCCCTTTTCGGCACCGGGTCGGCCGGGCTGGAAGTACGTAGGTGGTGACGAGTTCAACGACGGTCGGATCGACACGACCAAGTGGAAGGAGTACCACAACACCTACGGAGACGGGAACAAGGAACTCGCCTGCCTCACGCCGGACAACGTCGCCGAGGTCGGCGGTGCGCTGGTCATCGTCAGCGAGCGCAAGACGACCACCTGCCCGAGCGGCAGCGTTCGCAAGTACACGTCGGGATTCGTCGGCTCGCGTGAGGTCGGCCGCTACTACCCGATGTTCGGCCGCTTCGAGATCAGGGCCAGGGTTCCGCACGCCCAGGGCCTGTGGCCGGCGTTCTGGCTGCGCCACCGTCGTGGCGCCCCGGTCGCCGAGGTCGACGTCCTGGAGTACTTCCATTCCCAGCGGCCCGGTTTCGGCTCCGCTGCGCTCCACCTCGACGGTCGCTACAACCTTCTGAAGAAGAGCGTCTTCTTCGAGTCGCCGAAGGCAACGCCGGCATGGCACACCTGGGCGGTCGAGATCTCCAAGGTGGACACCGGCATCAAGTTCGAGTACTTCATGGACGAGAAGTCCATCGGCTCCTACATCGACACCCAGCACAAGTGGGCCGACGGCACCGACCCGAACGCCACCTGGGACATCGCCCTGAACCAGGCAGTCGGCGGCAACTGGGCCGGCAGCCCGGACGGGCCGCTCGGGTACCTGGACAACCTCGGTCGTTGCGCCCAGGGCGGCACCGCACCGTCGGGCTGCGTGACCACGGGCATCAACCGCATCGACTGGAGCAAGCCGGTCGACGCCGCCTACGCAATCGACTACGTGAGGGTCTACACCCGCTAGGAGTGTTCGTCGTCGCCTGACGGCGAATGTCGAGAGCATCATCCGTCGAAGTGCCCGACCGGACTCCGGCCCGGGCACTTCCGCGTTCACACACGGCGGGCGAATGGACCGACCCTCATCAGCCGAGTACGACCCTCGCATCGAACGACATCCTGCCGCTGCCCTGCTTCCACCCGTGGACCTCGACGGCGAGGGTGTTCGTGCCGGTGCTGAGCAGGGAGGTGGGCGCGTGGATCTCCTTGATCCTGGAATCCTCGGCGCAACACGTGTAGGTCGTCGCAGTGGTCGACGCGGACACGTCCCCTGACGGCATGTTGAACCGCCCGATCTCCACGCCGTTGAGATACAGCACTGCACCCTGCGTGAGCTTCGAGCTCACGGATACCGACATCACGGTTGTCGGGTTGGCCACATCGAAGGTGGTCCGGAAGTAGGCGGTGGTGGGCTTGTTCGCGCCGATGGCGCTCGACTGCGCTCCTCCCCAGCCGAGTGGAGCAGCGCCCGTCGACCATGTCGAGTCGTCGAAGCCCGGAAGCCGCCATGCGGTGCCCTGATCGGATCCGTCGTCCTGATAGGCCCAGGTCGAGCCGAACGACTTGGCGGTGCCGACCGATGCAGTCACCGACCCGATGGTCACCGGTCGTGGACTGGCCGAGCGGTTTCCCCTCGGATCGGTGGCCCTCACGGTGTAGGTGGCCCCTGCCGGGTTCCCGCCGAAGTTGTCGCGGTAGCTGGTTCCCCAGACCTGGGCTATGACGCGGTCGTTGCGGTAGACGTCGTAGGAGACCGAGCCGGAGGCGTCGGTCGATGGACTCCAGGTGAGGGTGACCCCGCTCTGGTCGGCCGAGACCTTCAGGTTGGTCGGCGCGGTCGGAGCGACTGCGTCGGTGGGGCAGAAGCGGGCGAACCCGCCCAGGTAGTCGATGACCGGGTCATCCATGTAGTCGCCGCGCACGAGGTCGCCGCCGACCCAGAGACACCTCCTCGAATCGGAGTCGATAGTCCAGATGCCGGCGTCGTTGGATCCCTTGGTGCCGTTGGGCCACCAGGTGGCGTCGTACTCGAGGGTCTTCTCGTCGTAGCGGCCGACCATGCGGATCCCGTCGACGCGCTCGAAGTCGGTCGGGTTCCTCCAGTCGTTGGTGCCGCTGTAGTTCCAGTTCATGCAGTGGCAGGACGCGTAGACGTATCCGTCGATCACCTCGATCGCCTGGAAGTCACCGCCTTCCTTCGTTATGTGGCTGTTCAGGAGCGTGTCGCGGTTGGAGTCGTACATCTGGAGGTCGTGCTGGGAGCCACCGACGAGCAGGTTGCCGTCGGCGGTCTCTCCGACCGCCTGCTGGTAGAAGGCGTCGCCGGTGGTTCCAGCGGACGCCTGGAACGGCCCCATGCCGGCTACCGGGGAGCCGTCGGTGATGTTGGTGATGCCCCACCAGCCGTGGTTGGTGTCACCGTTCAGCGAGTTGAAATGGCCGGCGAGGAACACCCTTGTCCCGTCGCCGGAGACCTTCACGGCGACCGCGGTCGCGTAGATGGTCGGGTGCCAGGTACCTCGGGCTCCGTTGTCCAGGCGAAAGCTGATCGCATTGCTCACCGCTCCTACCGGGCCGTTGCCGCCCTTGAACTCCGTGAAGCGTCCGACGGCGTAGACCCAGTTGCCGCGGATGGCGACGGCGCGCACGTTGGAGGAGCCGCCGGGGAAGGTTGCGCTGGCTCGCCAGGTGGGGTCGACGGCGCCGGTGATCGGGTCGATCATGGCGATGTTGCTGGTGTCGGAGGTTCCGTTCACGCTGGTGAAGTCGCCGGTGATCATGACTTTGCCGGAGGGGGTGAGTTGGATGTCCCAGACGCGGCCGTTGTCGATCTGTGGTGTGAAGCTGGAGATCCAGTTGCCGTTCAGGTCGAACGCGGCGAGTGAGGGCTGGGAGATCTCGGGTGCGCCGGGGCCGTTCTGGACGCCGGTGAAACGTCCGCCGACGAGCACCCGGTCACCGACCACCTCGATGGCCATCACGTTGTTGTCCCATCCCGTTGCCGGTGCTTCGTCGGTGTGGTTGACCCCGACGACACCCCACGGCGCCAGTTCGGGGCGGTCCTTGAGGTTCGTCGGCACCAGGTGCTCCGGGAAGCCGGCGGCCGGGATCGGCGTGAAGCCGGTGACGTTGTTGGCGATGTGGGGCCGCAACCACACCCGTGTGAAGGGGATCGGGTCCGAGAACCACCCGCTCGACCACAGGTAGGTGTCGGGGTCGTCGCTTCCGCCCCAGACCCAGCCGGTGCCGAAGCCTGGCTTGTTGTCGTTGTCGGACGTGGATGTCGTCACGAGGCGGCGTGAGTCGTTCTTGTTGGCGAGGCCGTTGACGGTCTGGCCCTGCGTGTCATCGGCCGTGTCCTTCGTGTTGCTGCCGTTGTAGGTGGTGCCGTTGATGCGGACGGAGTTGAGGAGTTGGCCGTAGGGGAAGTTCCAGTCCCAGGTGTGTGCTTTGGGGAAGAGGCGGTAGTCCTGGCGTGTGGTGCCCGACGCGTTCATCGCGCGTTCGAGGCGGATGCCGTCCGGTTCGGTGGAGAGGTTGGAGTTGTTGCGGAGTCCTTCGATGGTTGGTTTGTCGAGTGCGGCTGGGGCGAATGCTGCGGGTCCGTCGACGGTGGTGCGCAGGGTGGTGGGGGAGCCTTGGCCTTTGGGGCTGAAGGTCCAGTTTTCGCGGCCTCTGGCGATGAGTACCCAGCCGCCGCCGTCGGTGGTCATGTCGCAGTAGAACTGGGCGGGACGGTCCATGGCGGGGGTGAGCAGCCAGTAGATGCCGTCGTTGCTGGACGGGTACTGCTGTTTGATGCCCCAGCACGACGCGCCGGCGGTGGGTGAGGAGGTTCCGTCACCGGGGTTCACCGTCGCCGCGCCCGCGGGAGTGTCGGTGAGACCCAGACCCACCGGAACCAGACCCAACAGGCCCAACGTGGCGACCGCGAGGAGGCCGCGTGGTCGAAATGAGACTCGCATCTGGTACTCCAGCTCGACACTGCTCCGACACGCTCGGTGCTGGTCGAGCCGGTCGACCACGGAACGTGGCGACCCTATCGGATCCCACTCAACGTGACAACCTCGCCGAAGAAGGCCACGGAGGGTGGTTCATTCCTCCGGTGGCCGACTCTCGACTCGGGTCAGTTGAACGCCGTGATCTGGCTGTCGAAGTATCCCGACGGCTGGCTCTTGTAGTTGAGGTGGAGTTCCGCGGCGACAGTGTTCTCGCCGGCGACGAGCATGCTCCCCGGCACGGTGATGGTCACCGGGATCTTGCGCTGATCCGCAGGCAACGGTGGGAGAGAGTACGTGCCGGGTCCCACGTCTCCTGGTCGCATGTTGACCCGACCCGCTTCCACGCCGTTGATGTAGACGACCGCACCCGCGTGGGCGACGACCTGGATCTGCAGCGTCGAGTACTGGGCCGGGTTGTTCACGCTGAACGAGGTCCGGAAGTAGGTGGCCAGAGGGTGCGGCGAGGCGGAACCGGTGTTGGTCACGGCGAACGGGTCTCCCCAGCCCAAGCCGCCCGGACCGCTGCTCCAGGAACTGTCGTCGAAGTTCCCGCTCTTCCAGTCGCCGGGTCCTGGCAGAACTCCAGCGCTGTTGTAGGTCCACGTCGAACCCCAGTCGACCACGACCCGACTCGTGGACGGGTAGCTGGTGACAGGGGCAGATGCCGTTGCGTTGCCGTTCGCGTCGTATGCGGTGACCGTGTAGGTGACCGGTCCGGACAGGTCGGCTTCACCGTCGCTGTAGGCGGTCGATGTCGCCCCCAGGACGGCGATGCGGGTTCCGTCCCTGGAGATCACGTAGGAGTTCAAGGCACGGTTGTCGGTCGAAGGCGTCCAGGAGAGATCGATGTTCGGATCGTTCCTGGTCGCCGTCACCGATGGGGCGGTCGGCGGTGTGGTGTCGGACACTCCACCCACGAGCGTGACGCGGCCGTCGAAGGACAACCTGCCACTCTGGGCCTTCCAGCCATGGACCTCCACGGCGAGCGTGTTCGTGCCGGACGTGAGCAGGGCACCAGGCAGATCGAAGCTCTTGATCCGGGCATCCTCACCGCAGCAGACGTAGCTCGACGCTGTGGTGGAGGAGGACACCTTGCCGGACGGCATGTTGAAGCGCCCCGCCTCGACACCGTTGAGGTAGAACACGGCACCCTGGGTTACGAGTCCGTCGAGGTCGACCGCCTTCACGGCCGTTGGATCGGTGACTTGGAACGTCGTGCGGAAGTAGGCCGTGGTCGGCTTGGTCGGGCCGATGGCGGTGGCTTGAGCGCCACCCCAACCGAGCGGGGCGGCACCGGTAGACCAGGTCGAATCGTCGAAGCCCGGCGAGCGCCATGCGGTTCCCTGGTCGGATCCGTCGTCGCTGTAGTGCCAGGACGACCCGAAAGCCACTGGGATGCCGACGACGGGGGGCGGAGTCACTGCACCGGTGTCGATCGGCGCCGGGCTGGCGGAACGGTTACCGCTGGGATCGGTAGCCCTGACCGTGTAGACGTTTCCGGCGATCGGACCGACGAAGCTCGTGTCGCGGTAGCTGGTACCCCAGACCTGGGCGATCACCCGGTCATTGCGGTAGACGTCGTAGGAGACCGAGCCGGAGGCGTCGGTCGAGGGGCTCCAGGTGAGGGTGACTCCGCTCTCGTCGGGTGAGACGGTCAGGTTGGTCGGTGCGGTCGGTGCGACCGCATCGGTGGGGCAGAATCGGGCGAAGCCTCCCAGGTAGTCCGTGGCAGCGTTGCCCGAGTAGGCACCTCGGATCAGGTCGCCGCCGACCCAGAGGCATCGCCTCGAGTCCGAGTCGATGGCCCAGATTCCGGCGTCGTTCGAACCCTTGGTGCTGTTGGGCCACCAGTTCGTGTCGTAGTCGAGGTTCTTCTCGTCGTATCGCCCGATCATGCGGATCGGGTCCACGGCGCGGAAGTTCCGGGGGTTCGACCAGTCGTTGGTGCCGCTGTAGTTCCAGTTCATGCAGTGACACGACGCATAGACGTAACCGTCCAGCACCTCGATGGCCTGGAAGTCGCCGCCCTTCTTGGTGATGTGACTGTTCAGCATCGTCCACCGGTCAGGCGTGTACATCTGGAGGTCGTGCTGTGATCCGCCGACGAGCAGGTTTCCGTCGACGGTCTCACCCACTGCCTGCTGGTACAGGTTGTCGTCGACCGATCCCTTCGATGGCTGGAACGGGCCCAATCCGGGGACGGGAGCGCCGGTCGTCACGTCGGTGATTCCCCACCAGCCGTGGCTCGTGTCGCCGTTGACGGAGTTGAAGTGGCCGCTGATGAAGACGCGGGTTCCGTCCTTGGACACCTGGACGTCATCGCCGACCGCGTGGAGGATCGGCTTCCAGGTACCGCGTTCGCCGTTGTCGAGGCGGAAGCTGGTCGCGAAACCGACCGTCGCGGTCGCGCCGTTGCCGCCCTTGAAGTTCGTGAAACGTCCGATCGCGTACACCCAGTTGCCCCGGATGTCGATGGCGCGAACGGTCGAGGAGCCCCCGGGGTATGTGGCGCTGGCCCGCCAGGTGGGGTCGACGGCACCGGTGATCGGGTCGATCATGGCGATGTTGCTGGTGTCGGGGGTTCCGTTCACGCTGGTGAAGTCACCCGTGATCAGCACCTTGCCGGACGGCGTGAGTTGGATGTCCCAGACCCTGCCGTTGTCGATCTGCGGGCGGAAGTCCGATATCCAGTTGCCGTCCAGGTCGAACGCAGCGAGCGAGGGTTGGGAGATCCACGGGGCACCCGGTCCGTTCTGGACCGCCGTGAATCGTCCGCCGACCAGTACACGGTTGCCGACGACCTCGATGGCCATGACGTTGTTGGCCCAGCCCGACGAAGTCGGTTCGTTGGTGTGGTTGACGCCGACGACTCCCCAATGGGCGAACTCCGAGCGGTCCTTCAGGTTCGGGACCTTGGTCTGTTCGGGGAACCCTTCGACGGGTATCGGGTCGAAGCCCTGGACGTCGTTCGCGATCTTCAGCCGCAGCCAGACACGGGTGAAGGGAATCGGCTTCGTGCCTCCCGTGTACGCGTAGAGGTAGGTGTTCGGGTCGTTGGTTGCGCCCGGCACCCAGCCGCTCCCGAAACCCGGCTTGTTGCCGTTGTCGGTCTGCTTGACGGTCGTCAGTTGGCGTCCGTCGTAGATGTGGATCAGGCCGTTGACGTTGGTTCCCTGGATGTACTCGGCGGTGTCCTTGGTGTTGCCGCCGTTGTAGGTGACTCCGTCGATCTGGATCTTGTTGGTCAACTGGCCGAGTGGGAGGTTCCAGTCCCAGGTGCGCGCCTTGGGGAAGAGGCGGTAGTCCTGGCGGGTGGTGCCGGAGGGGTTCATCGCGCGTTCGAGCCTGATCCCGTCTGGAAGGGTCGACATGTCGATGCCGTTGCGTAGCCCTTCGATGGTGGTGGTGGAGAGGGCGGCGGGGGCGAATGCGTCGGGTCCGTCGATGGAGTTGCGCAGGGTGGTGGGGGAGCCTTGGCCTTTGGGGCTGAAGGTCCAGTTTTCGCGGCCTCTGGCGATGAGTACCCAGCCGCCGCCGTCGGTGGTCATGTCGCAGTAGAACTGGGCGGGTCGGTCCATGGCGGGGGTGAGCAGCCAGTAGATGCCGTCGTTGCTGGACGGGTACTGCTGTTTGATGCCCCAGCACGACGCGCCGGCGGTGGGTGAGGAGGTTCCGTCACCGGGGTTCACCGTGGCCGCGCCCGCGGGA
>JAGQSN010000454.1 GCA_020439555.1 Acidimicrobiales bacterium
TTCGACGATCCGGGCGAGTTCCCGCTGGAGTTCGTCGGTCCGCTGGTCCGAAGGGGTCCAGTCGTAGCTCAGTCGTTCCGGCACGTAGTCGCCCAGGTAGGGAGCCATCGCCGGTTCGTCGATCAGCAACGAGTCCTCGGGCACGAGGAGCCGGATGCTGTAGTGGACCGGGTCGACGTTTCCGACGAGCGAGTGCTCCGCCACGAAGTCGACCAGATCGACCAGGTCATCGACGGTGGTCCACGGCGTGAACGGCAGCAACGACGGTCGCACCTCGATGCCGAAGGAGCGCAGAACATCGACGGCCTCGACCATGTCGGCTCTCGTGTGCCCCTTGTCGAGCGTCCGCAGGATGTCGTCGTTCACGGTCTCGAACGCTGAAACGACGAAGAGGCATCCCGCTGCGGCGAGCTCGGGCCAGATGTCGCGGTGACGCAGGATCAACTCGACCTTCGTCGTGCAGTCGAAGGTGAGTTCGGGATGCCGTTCGTGCATCGCCGCGACCACACGGCGGGAGTGGTGCACCCCGTTGAGGAAGTCCGGGTCCCCGAAGGTGATGTGAGTGGCACCTGCCGCTACGAGTTGGTCGATGTCCGCCAGCAACGTGTCGATACCGACGATGCGAATCCTGCCGCCGTAGACGGTGGGCACCGGACAGTGACGACAGTTGAAACCGCAACCGTGGCTCGCCTCCACGTAGCCGACGAGCCGCTCCTCCCCTCCCGCGGATAGGCGCGCATACCGTTCCAGCGGAGGAAGGAGGTGGCGTGCGGGTACCTCGAAGCGGCCGCGTTGCAGGTGCACGATCCGCGGGTCGGTCCCCGACACCACCTCTCCGACGCCGACTTCGCGTCCGTCTCCCCCTCGATGCCCGACGTCGTTCGATCGCCGGCCGTCGAGCGAGTCGAACCAGGCGACGAGCGGCGGTTCGTACTCACCGGAGATCACCCGGTCGGCGACCGTGGCCAGCACGGTCTCGTGGCTGGTCCCCGCGTAGAGCCCGTAGAGACAGATCGGCATCCGAGGGTGCAGGCTGCGGATCACACCTGCCACCTCGATCCCCAAACGCATGGCCGTGTGCATCGGAACCGAGATACCCACAGCGTCGATCCCGTCGAGCGCGACCGGATCCCACTGCTGAACCGAGAGGTCCAGGCATCGCACCACGTGACCGTGGCTCGTCAAGGCTGCAGCCGGTGATGCGACGTGGAGCGGTTGGTGCCCGAGTTCGTAGGTGGACACGAGCAGAACGTTCACGAGGCCGTCACCACCTTTCCGGCTCCCCGTCGTTCGGTCCGATCGATCATCACCTCGGTGGAGGAGGTGCCGGGCGGGACATCCTCGGATGAACCGGCACCCGGTTCGGGTTCTGCTTCGTCGACGATCGTGAAGGTCAGCGCCTCGTGAGCCTCCCGCAGGGTCGCCTCGACCTGTTCGGGCGTGTCGCCCCGGGCGAAGAGAAACCCGAGGTACGTACCCCCTTCGGGAAGCGCCAGGATCGTTCGACCGATCGGTGCGGTGATCTCCAGCCCGACCACCCCGTCGACAGCGGATGCCTCTTCGGTCCCTTCGACCGAGGTGAGAACACCCGAACGCGGGATGGGCAGCATCATGACGCCTCCCGCGCCGTCGGCCCTGAGAAGGTCGGCTGTGTCGAGTCCGAGGGAGTGTCGAAGGATCAGTTCCTCGAGGGAGATGCCAGCCCCGAAGCGCAACACCCGTGAACAGAGGCCACCGATCGAACGTGCTGCGACCTCCAGCAGAACCACCCTCGGTGCGCCTGGTCCTTCGGCCGTGAAGCGCACCTCGGCGTGCACGGGTCCCTCCCGCAGTCCGAGCGCACGGCAGGCGACGTCGGTCGTCGAGATCACGGCATTGAGGGCGATGTCATCCAGGCGCGATGGCGTGACGTAGATCGTCTCCTCGAAGTAGGGGCCGTCGAGGGGATCCGGCTTGTCGAACACCGCCAGGACATCGAGGTCACCGTCGACGA
>JAGQSN010000105.1 GCA_020439555.1 Acidimicrobiales bacterium
CGACCGGGTCGGTCTCGTACACCGGGGACACCTGCTGCACCATCGGTCCCAGCGAGTCGATCGCGTCACGGAGGTACGCCCTCCGGTCCCCGAGGTTGGACCCGAGCCCCAGGTAAGCCGTCCGTTCCTCCCCCCCGAGGCTCATCGGCTCCGCTCGATCCTGACGCCGCTGGTGGCCAGTTGGTGTGGCACCGGAGGTCGGAGCTTCCGCACGGCCACGACCACCGACCCGATCCGGTCGTCGAGGTCGAGCACCGTTCGGGCCACCTCGTCCGCCAGGTGTTCCAGGAGTTGCGGCCGCCCGGCGGCGACGACCCCGGCAACCGCGTCGCACAGGGCTCCGTAGTCGACCGTGTCGTCGAGGGCGTCGGATGCCCCCGACGGTGCGAGGTCGGTGACGACGTCGAGGTCGAACTCGAGCGGCTGGGGGCGGTCACGCTCCTCGGGGAGCGCCCCGCAGATGCCGACAAGCCGCAGACCGCGAAGCTCGATGACGTCGGAGGCGGCCATCGTCAGGCCGAGGGCTTGGGCAGGTCGAGGGCGATCGTCACCATCTCGCGGCCGAGCGGACCGAGCTGACGCTGGAGCAGTCGCTCGGTGAAGGTGATGGCCTTCGGTCCACTCGGGATCAGCCCGTCCCAGATGAGGTAGCCGGCGATGATCCCCGAGATCTTGTCGCCCATCTCCTCGCCGTGGATGAGGACCTTGTGACGGGAGGAGAGCAGGCCCTTCAGTTCCGGGTACAGGGAGACGAGGTAGGGGGCGATGTCGTCGTGGTTGCCGAACGGGCGGTGTTGCCAGACGACCCCGAGTTCGTCGTAGTTGTGGAGGTTCGCGGGCGAGGCGATGATCGAGATCACCGGCGAGAAGCCCTGCTCACGGACCCAGATGATCTCCTCCTGGCGGCGCACCCGCCGGTGGTTCGGCCCGTAGCCGCCGGGCCGTTCGCACACGGCGAACTGATCCTTGACCACCCACCGGAAGTTGCGGGGCTCGATGCCCTGCGCCCACTTTCCCTTCACCGCCACGACGTCTTCTCCTTGTTCGTGGTCATCGTTGGTTTGTCGTTGTTCACCGCCGGCCGGCCGCCGGCGCAGGCTCGCACCCTCGTATTCATGCCGCCACTGCCCCCAGGGCCGCGACCGTCTCGGCGACGTCGTGGACCCTCACCATCGCGGCACCGTCGAGGACGGCGCGCACCGCGGTCGAAACGGAGGCCTCGAGGCGGTCGTCGGTCGGTGCCGGGTCGGTTGCGCCGTCGGCCGACGCGGTGAGCGCCCCCAGGAAGGTCTTGCGGCTCGTGCCGATGACGACCGGGAAGCCTGCCTCGACGAGGCTGGGCAGCGCGGCGAGGAGAGCCCAGTTGTGGGCCTGCGTCTTGCCGAATCCGATCCCCGGGTCCACCCAGACCTCGCGGAGGCCGGCGGCCCTCGCGGCAGCCGCGCGTTCGACGAGGAAGCCGAGGACCTCGCTGACGACGTCGTCGTAGCGGGGGTCGATCTGCATCGTGCGTGGCTCGCCCTGCATGTGCATCGCCACCCAGCCGACGCCCAACTCCGCCGCCACGGGCGCCAGCGAAGCGGTGACGTCGTTCAGCAGGGTCGCGCCTGCCGCTACCGCGGCCCGGGCGACGGCCGGCTTCGCGGTGTCGACGGACACCCGGACGTCGGACGCCAGCGCCTCGACGACGGGCAGCACCCGTTCCAATTCGGTGTCCTCGTCGACGGCCGACGCACCGGGTCGGCTCGACTCGCCGCCGACGTCCACGACGTCTGCTCCCTCGGCGATGAGCCGACGGCCGTGGGCGATCGCTGCGGAGGGTCGGTCGTGCAGCCCGCCGTCGGAGAACGAGTCGGGCGTGACGTTCAGGATGCCCATCACCAGCGCGCGCACGGGCATCAAGGGTACCGGCGGCGTCAAATCGAGCTCTCGTAAGGGTTTGCTCAGTCCCCGCCGCGCAGGACGCGCATCGCCTCGTGACGTGTGGCCACGTTGGTGCGGAACAGGCCCCGCACCGCAGAGGTGACGGTGCTGGTACCTGCCTTCTTGACGCCTCGCATTGCCATGCACAGGTGCTCGGCTTCGATCACGACCATGACGCCCCGCGGTTCGAGGCTCGCTTCGAGGGCGTTCGCGATCTGGGACGTGAGGCGTTCCTGAACCTGGAGCCGCCGGGCGTACCCGTCGACGAGGCGTGCGAACTTGGACAGGCCCGTGACCCGACCGTCGGCGTTGGGGATGTAGGCGACGTGCGCCTTGCCGATGAACGGGGCCAGGTGGTGCTCGCACAACGAGTACAGGGGGATGTCACGCACCATCACCATCTCGTCGTGGCCGGCTTCGAAGGTCGTGAGCAGGTGCCGGGCCGGGTCCTCGTGCAGACCCGCGCAGATCTCCGCGTACATGCGCGCCACCCGTGCCGGTGTGTCGCGCAGGCCGTCGCGGTCAGGGTCCTCACCGACGGCGGCCAGGATCTCCCGCACCGCGGCTTCGATGCGTGGCTGGTCGATGGCGGGATGCGCCGGGTTCGCGTCGAAGTCGTCGTCGTGCAGCATCAGGTCGGGTCCTCGACGTAACGGCAGATGTAGGGCAGGTTCCGGTACTTCTCGGCGACGTCGAGGCCGTAGCCCACCACGAAGTCGGGCGGGATCGAGAATCCGACGTAACGCAGATCCAGGTCGGTCTTCTGGAGGCCTTCGCGCACTAGCAGCGCACAAACCTCGACGCTGGCGGGGTTGCGGGCCATCAGGTTCTTGCGCAGGTAGGCGAGCGTGAGGCCGCTGTCGATGATGTCCTCGACGATGAGGACGTCTCGGCCGGTGAGGTCCAGGTCGAGGTCCTTCACGATGCGTACGACACCGCTGGACTTCGTGGCGTTCCCGTAGGAGGAAACAGCCATGAAGTCGAACTCGACGGGAAGGTCGATCGCCCGGGCGAGATCGGCCATGAACACGAACGCACCCTTGAGCACCCCGACGAGCAAGGGGGCCCGCCCGGCCAGGTCCTCGCTGATCTGGGCGCCCAGCTCGGAGATGCGCTGGCTGATTGCATCCGCGCTGACGATCACCTCACCCAGGTGAGGGTCCTCGCTCGGGGGTTGTGATCCGGCCATGGCCGCTCATCCTTGCACGACGGCGACCGCGCCCCTTCAGGCGGGCTGCGCCGGAGGCTCCAGCCGAAGCCGACCAGCGGTGCGTGCCACCCGCCATCCGCCTGCGACCTCTGTCGCCCGGACGTCTCCTGCAGCGACGTCCAGGACTCTCTGCACGGCCCCCGAATCGGGCGGGTGACCGTCACCGACCCCGCTCTCGATCAGCCACAGACGGACCGCAGTGCGGGCCACGGCACGGGAGACGGTGCGGAGTGCGGTGGCGTCCGTCGGGTCGACGTCGACTGCCGCGGCAACGAGGTCTTCGTCCAGTTCGGCGAACAGGTCACCCTGCCGAGCGAGGACCGGCACCACGTCACGGCCCGCCACGTCCGCCAGCAGCGGGAGTACCTCCCGTCGGACCCGGTTCCGCCGGTGGCGGGGGTCCGCGTTCGACGGATCGGTCACCGGCCGCAAGCCGAGTCGATCGCAGAGGGCGACCGTCTCGGCACGTCTGAGAGCGAGGATCGGATGACGGACACCGGGCCGCAGGGCACCGAGACCGGCAGGGCCGGCGCCGCGCAGCAGGTTCAGGATCATCGTCTCGGCCCGGTCGTCCGCGGTGTGGCCGGTGCACACGTCGGTGGGCAGAACGGCGTAGCGGGCCTCCCTGGCCCGGGCTTCGAGGTTCGGACCGTCCCCGACCTCGACCGAAACGGAACGGAACGCCGCCCCGAATCGCCGAGCCGCCTCGGCGACCACGTCCGCCTCGCCGGCGGAGCCTTCCCGCAAGCCGTGGTCGACGTGCACGGCGGTCACGTCACGGCCCGAAGCGCACGCGAGCACCAGCAATGCCAGGGAGTCCGGGCCACCGGACACGGCGCAGGTCACCGGCCGAGAAGGATCAGGGAAGGTCGTTCGCTCCAGCAGGGAGGCGACCGTCGCCTCGTCGCCGGAATCCATCGCCGATCCGGTCAGGCTGCGACGGTCGGACGAACCCGACGGATCCACGCTTCAGGGTCGCGGATCTCGGCGATGCTCGGCAGGTTGCCGGGCTCCACCCAGGCGAGGTCGAGCAGTTCGGTGCCACCCTCGTCCTCGACCCGTTCGATGAACGCCTCGCCCTGCTCGTACTGCTTCATCTTGGCGTCGAGGCCGATCAACTTCTGGAGCACCTTGACCGCCGGGTTGCCCTGCTGGCGACGCTGCCGGAGCACCTGACCGAACCGCTCGGCACTGGGAATCTGATCGGCGCCGGCACGGTCCATGGTCACGTCGCCATGACCTTCGAGGAGGCTCATCAGGCCGGCGACCTGGTCGAGAACGGCGCGTTGTTCGGGGGACGCGAACACCGCGACGATCCCACCGTCGTCCAGTGGGTTGCGGCCCTTGCGAATGTCACCGGCGACCCGTGCCAGGGCATCGGCGAAACGCTTCGGGTCGGGGTCCACGGAGTTGACGGTCTCCTGCACGAGACCGAGGAAGTGGTGCCGCATCCACGGGATGCCTGTGAACTGCGCCCGGTGGGTGACTTCGTGCAGGGCCAGCCAGTGACGGAACTCGCGGGGCGGGAACGCGAAACGCTTCTCGAGTCCGAGGATGTTCGGACCGACGAAGTACACGATGTCCTGATCCTCGGGGTCCTCGTCCTCGACGACGAGCAGGTCGTACTGGCCGAGTACCCGGCTGGACATCCAACCGAGCACCACCCCGACCTCCACCGCAGCGACCCGGCTGGCGATCGGTGCCATGGGGCTGTTCATGTGCTGTTCGAGACGGTCCGTGATCGGACGCAACAGTCGCTGGAAGGACGCGACGTTGGCGCGGACCCAGCCTGGTCGGTCCGTGACCCGGGCCCGAGCCGCACCGGAAGCGCTGCGGAGTCCGGTCGCTTCGGCGACCTGGGTCTCGGCGAGGACGGTCAGTTCTGCGAAGTCGTCCGCCAGCGACGGGTAGTGGTACGAGTCGGCGAACGGGTCGCGGCCCGCTGCCCTGATGGCGACCTTCTCGGCCAGACCCCAGTCGACCGCGGCCACCGTTACGTGGTCCTCAGACCTGGCCGCGCCGCGGGTACTTGGGACGGATGACCTTCGTGACGTAACCCACGATGGTGGCGATACCGAAGAGGACCGCGCCGAACACGAGCGGGACGGCGATCCAGAAGTGCCAGACCTTGGCGAGCAGCATGATTTCGATCCTAGAGCGACGGCCCTGCGCCGCTGCCACTCGGCGGGGTCGCACCCTCTGCTTCGATCGCCGCGGCGATCCGGTCGCGCAGTGATGAGGGCACCTCGTCACAGCAACGGTTCCGTATGACGAGGCGCAGTTCCGCCTGGAAATCGAAGGCGGCCAGACAGGGCGAGCAGTCGTCGAGGTGCCGGCGGATGTGCTCGCGAGAGTCGTCGGTCAGTTCGCCGTCGAGGAAGCTGTACAGCTCTCGCAGGGTCTCGTTGCAGTCTTCGATCGGTTCGCTCATGTCAACGTTCCACTGTCGATGCCGCGCTGACGGGTTCGGGCTTCGCGTCCGACTTGTCGGGGTCGTCGGCGAGCCCGTGACTCACGGCATAGTCGAACAACGACTTCTGGAGCGCCTTTCTTCCTCGATGTAGACGGCTCATCACAGTGCCGATCGGAATGTCGAGGATCTCGGCGATCTCCTTGTAGGAGAAGCCTTCGACGTCGGCCAGGATGACCGGCAACCGGAAGTTCTCCGGAAGCGCCTCCACGGCGGCCTTCACCTCGGCTTCGCTGAAGGTGTCCATCAGTTCGTCCTCGGCGCTGCGACCGAGTCCGGCCGCTTCGAGCCCGCCGATCCGCCGGTACAGGTAGAGGTCCTCGACCTCTTCGAGTTCGGACTCCTGCGGTCGCCGCTGCTTGGCTCGGTAGGAGTTGATGAACGTGTTCGTGAGGATGCGGTACATCCAGGCCTTCAGGTTGGTGCCCTCCTGGAAACCCCCGAAGCCTCTGTAGGCGCGGAGGTAAGTCTCCTGCACGAGATCGTCCGCGTCCGCCGGGTTGCGGGTCATCCGCAACGCACCGGAGTAGAGCGAGTCCATCAGGGGCATCGCCAGTTCGACGAAGCGCTCCTGGTCGGCCATCGGGCCAACCTACCGCGACTCGGCCACGAAATGGCCGCCCTCAGTGCTGCCCTCCATCCGCCTGTTCGGGCGGGTGACTCGGCGGCGGCGTCCGGCCGAGGTCCGAACTCGAGGGTCTCGTCCTCCGGTGGGACCAGGGTCGTTCCCGGGTTCGCGACGGGACCGGGCAGCCGCACCTCCTCCGGGTCCACGACTGCGCTCAGGGCCTCGAGGAAGGAGGCGGCGTCGTCGTGACGCTGCGACGGGTCCGCCGACAACGCCGTTTCGACGACCACTGCGACGTCGGGGGACACACCGGGCCAGGTGTCGAGGCGGCGGTGCGCTCCAGCCGCTGCCAACGCCAGGATCTCGGCCGGTTCCCCGCGGTGAGGTAGACGGCCGATGAGCGCCTCGTAGGCGATCACGCCGAGGGAGAAGACGTCGCTGCGGGCGCACGGTTCGCGACCTGTGGCGAAGGTGGGGTCCGCATAGGCGGGTACTGCCGCGCCGGGAGTGCCCGGATCGATGACGAGGGGAGTTCCGTCCGTTCTCAGCAGGATGTTGGAAGGTGTCAGGTCACCGTGGACGAACCCGGACGGGGCGAGGGCGTCGAGCATCGCGGCGACGGGCGAGAACAGGGCCACCAGTTCGCCGGCGCTCAGTGCGCCACGTTCGTCGAGCAGACACCGCAGGGTTCCTCCCTCCACGTAGGGGTACACGACGGCCAGCCCGGGAGGGTCGTCGATCGTGCCGCGAGGGGATCGAAGATCGGGGTGTGCTGCCGCTGCCGCAACGGCCCCGGCTTCGACGAGCCTTTGCAACGTGTCCTCGTCGGCCGGGTCGACGGCCCGTTTGACCACGATCGGTTGTTCTTCACCGTCGAGCCGCCCGAGCCACACCTCCGTGACGGGTCCGTTGCGGAGCACTCGGATCAGTTGGCAACCAGGCAGGGGACGCGGCACCAGCGGTCCCTACCCGGAGGTGGTGGCGTGCAAACGACGAGGTCCCGAGTGCGGGCGGCGCGGTTCCGGTGACCACATCACCGATTCATGCATACACTCTCTGTGGCCTCAGGCTCACTGGCACGACAGGACTGGCATGTCCGACACTTTCGGCGACACGGCGACAAGATCAACGGACTGGGGTTCCTTGATCGATCAGTCGTCGATCGCGACCGGGATCGCCGACGAGTTCACACTCCGTCGCGTCAACCCGGCGTTGTGCGCGCTGGTTGACCGGACGATCGAGGACGTCGCGGGGAGGGACCTCCGGGACTTCGTCCACCCCGACGATCGCAGCATGGTGGACGACATCGAACGCAAGCTCGCCGGCGGGGGTGACTCAGCCAGCGTCCACGTCCGTATCGTCCGACCGGACGGGCGCCCATGCCACGTGTCCGTCGAGGTCGTGGTGCTCGAACGTCCGGGCCGGAGGCGCTTCTCCGAGGTGCTGGTACAAGCGGTCGACCTGACGGACCTGTACCAGGCCCGGATGGACAACGCAGCGTCCGGCCGCCGGTTCTCCAAGTTGCTGACCAACGCACGCGACATCGTGTCGGTGCTCGACGCCGAAGGCGTGATGCGGTACTCCACCGCCACCAACGTCGGAGCTCTCGGGTTCCCGTCCGACTTCTGGGAAGGGTGGCGCCCGCTCGAGTCGATCCATCCCGACGATCGACCGGCGGCGTTGATCGCATGGGACGAGGTCCTGGCCAAGCCCGGCGAGGCGATCGACGTCGAGGTTCGGATGCCGTCCGCCGACGGACACTGGGCGGACCTGGTGCTGACCGGCGTCAACCTGCTGGACGACCCCGACGTGCAGGGCGTGGTGATGACCGCCCGCAACGTGTCACAACTGCGGCAGTCCGAGCGGATCGCTTCCTGCCAGGCGGCGGTGCTCGAACTGATCGCCCGCAGTGCACCCGCTTCGGAGATCTTCGACCGCTGCATCGACCTGCTTCAGGTCACCGGCCGCGGCGGTCGGTCCGCGATCTTCATGATCGAGGACGGGGTCCTGGACCTCCACGCTGCGGAAGGACTCACGGGAGGCGAGGCGGCGCTGGAGATCCCCATGGCTCTGGGAGCCCACGTGCTCGCCGAAGCGAAACCCGAGGTCACCAGCGACGTGACCGTCGATTCGGTCGACGAAGGGCTGCGCGCCGCGTTGACCGAGGCGGGCGTCAAGGCGTTCTGGGCGCACCCGGTCTACGCGCACGGGAGCAGTCGACCGGTCGGAGCGTGCTGCACGGTCTTCGATCACGTCCACCAGGTCCAACCCGAGGAAACCCTCGCCGCCGAGCTCGCTTCGAAGCTGGTGTCCATCGCGATCGACCACATCGACGCGGAGGCGCAACTCGCCCACCAGGCGCTGCACGACGCACTGACCGGACTGCCCAACCGCACGCTCCTGCTCGACCGCCTCGACCACGCGTTGGCCCGACGGGACCGGACCGGCTCGAAGGTGGCGGTCCTGTTCTGCGACCTCGACCGATTCAAGGTCGTGAACGACAGTCTCGGTCATGGGGTCGGCGACCAACTCCTGATCGCCGCGGCCCAGCGTCTCGAAGCGACCCTTTCCCCCGGCGACACGGTCGCACGCTTCGGCGGCGACGAGTTCGTGGTCCTGCTGGAGGACGTCTCCGAGGAACAGGACGCGGTCGAGGTCGCCGACCGGATCTCGGCAGCGCTTGCCCGACCGTTCGAACTCCCCGGCGGTCAGGACGTCTACCTCACGACCAGCATCGGAATCGCGTTCGCGATCGACCACGGCAGCGGCGACGGCTGGCTCCGCGACGCGGACGCTGCCATGTACAAGGCCAAGGAGCAGGGCCGCGATCAACTGGTCGTCTTCGACACGGCAATGCGGGACGCCGCAATGGAGCGACTCCAGGTCGAGCACGACCTGCGACGCGGTCTCGACCGTGGCGAACTCGTCGTCCACTACCTGCCGACGGTCGACCTGACGACCGGGCGGATCGTCGGCGGCGAGGCGCTGGTCCGTTGGCACCACCCGGTTCGTGGCCTCCTGTCGCCGGGGGAGTTCGTGCCGGTCGCCGAGGAGACCGGCGTGATCGATGAGCTGGGACGCCGGGTGCTCGACGTCGCCACCCGGGACATCGCCGTCCTGCTGGATTCGATCGACGTCGAGAGCTTTCTGCTGGGTGTGAACATCTCTGCCCGACAGATCGCCTCGGGTGACGTCGTCGGGTGGGTGTCGGAGATCTGCCGGCGCAATCGCTGGCCGCTCGAGTGCCTCCTGCTGGAGGTCACCGAGACGGCCCTCAGCCGCGGTGTGATCGATCCGGCCCAGGAGCTCGACCGGGTCACCGAACTGGGTGTCCGGTTGGCCATCGACGACTTCGGGACCGGGCACTCTTCGCTGACCCGCCTCGGTCAGCTTCCGGTCAGCCAGGTGAAGGTCGACCGCTCGTTCGTGTCCGCGATCGGCTCCTCCCCCGACAGGTCGGCTGCGTCGGGGTCGGGCCAGATCGTCGACGCCGTTGTAGCCCTGGCCAGAGCGATGGACCTACGCACCTGTGCCGAGGGAGTCGAGTCGGGTGAGCAGCTCGACCACCTGCGCCGACTCGGCTGCCATTACGCCCAGGGATACCTGTTCTCCGAACCGCTCCCGATCGAACAGTTCAAGGCCCTGGTGAAAGCCGACCCTCGCTGGTAGGGCAAGAACCACCGCTCCTTGAGCGGAGCGACACTCACCGCTCCTTGAGCGGGAGCGACACTCACCGCTCCTTGAGCGGAGCGACACTCACCGCTCCTTGA
>JAGQSN010000106.1 GCA_020439555.1 Acidimicrobiales bacterium
CCTTGAGCGCAGTCGAAAGGCGGTCGGGGGAGGGTGATAGTCAGGCTTGCTCGTCGTGATCGGGGCGAACTACTGGCGGATCGGCCTGGTCGGGGGCATAGTCGGTTCGAAGCCAATGGCTATCGAGGAGGATTGACATGGCTCAGGCATCCAAGAAGGCCCAAGGCCCTCAGGCGTTGGGTCCCCTGACGTGGCTGGTCGGTGAGTGGGAGGGAGACGTCGGCGTCGACGTCTCGTACCACAACGCCGACGACGAGGTCGGTGAGACGAGCTACTTCGAGCGGTTCGCCTTTCGACCGATTCCCAGACAGGAGAACGGAGACCAGCACATCTTCGGTCTCAAGTACGAGAACCAGGCCTGGCGTCACGGTGAGGAGGCGATGAACCCGTTCCACGACGAGGTCGGCTACATGCTCTGGGACCACGATCGTGGCCAGGTCATGCGCGCGGTGGTGTTCGGACGGGGAATCGCGATCCTCGCGGGGAGCGACGCGAAGCCACGGGACACGTCGGTCACCTTCAAGGCGACCCCCGGTGATCCGAACTACGGGATCCTCCAGAACAAGTACCTGTCGGAACGAGCCGAGCTCATGGGTTTCGAGAGCACGTTCTCCCTGAACGGTGACGGCACGATGAGCTACACGTCGGACCTGGTACTGCGCCTGGAGGCCCTCGGCAAGGAGTTGCACCACACCGACCGCAACACTCTCCGTCTCGTCAGGCGCTACCACCCCAGCATCGAGAACGCCTGACCGGTAGCCGGCTCAGAACGTTCAACCCGGGCACGGTGCAGCGGACCGTGCCCGGGTGAGCGATCTACCCTGCGGCGATGGGGCTACCCGACGACATCGCAGCCGTCCTCGAGTCTCGCCTGCGGATGCACCGCAGACGCTTCCTCGGACTCGTCGCCGCCGGTGCAGGTGCCGTCGCCGTCGGATGCTCCGACGACGAATCGACGGCGGGGGCCGGCGCCACGACGTCCACCCAGGCGACGACAGCGCCGGTCACCCAGCGGCCGGTCCCGTCCGGTCACGGGCTGAGCGGGGATCCGTTCCTGCTCGGTGTGTCATCGGGTGATCCGTTGCCGGACTCGGTGATCCTCTGGACCCGTCTCGTCACCGACCTCGACGACCAGACCGGCACGGGCGGAATCGGTGAACCGCCACCAGGTGCCGACGAGTGGGCTGTCCGCTGGGAGGTCGCCTCCGACGAGAAGTTCGAGAAGCTCGTCGCGTCCGGGGACGAGCCCGCACCGGCCGATCTCGGCCACTCGGTCCACGTCGACGTCGACGGCCTCGAACCGGACACCTGGTACTGGTACAGGTTCCGCATCGGCGACCACACGTCACCGGTGGCACGGACCCGGACCACCCCGGCCCCGGACGCCGACGTCGACCGCCTGAGGTTCGCGTTCGCGTCGTGCCAGCTGCGCAGCGGCGGCTACTGGACCGCGTACGACGCGATGGCCGAGGACGACCTGGACGTCGTCTTCCACCTCGGTGACTACGTCTACGAGTACCCGGGCGGCGAAGGGGATCTGGCGGTACCGCTGGACACCGAACCCCAGAACATCGGCGACTACCGGCGCCTCTACGGCGCGTACAAGCGGGACCCGAAGATCCAGGCCGCGCACACCCGTTGCCCCTGGATCGTCACCTGGGACGACCACGAGGTTGAGAACAACGTGGCCGGAGCCGTTCCGGAGAAGGATGCGGACCGGGACACGTTCCCCGAACGGCGTGCTGCTGCGTTCCAGGCGTTCTGGGAGCACCATCCGCTGCGCATCGATGCGCCGACGGACGACGGCCTCCATCTCTACCGCTCGTTCACCTACGGGGACCTCGCCGACATCTGGGTGCTCGACGGACGCCAGTACCGCAGTGATCAGGCCTGCGGGGACAAGATCCCGACCGTGGCCTCGGAGTGTGCGGAGCTCGACGATCCGAAGCGCACGATGCTCGGGGAAGAACAGGAGAAGTGGCTCCACGACGGCCTCGCGAAAGCGCAACGAACGTGGAAGGTGATCGCCCAGCAGACGGTCGTGAAGGCCCTCGTGATCGGCGACCTGGTCCTCAACGTGGACCAGTGGGACGGCTACCCGGCTGCCAGGCGGCGACTACTCGAAGCGATCGCTGATGGTGGTGTCGACAACGTCGTCGTGCTCACCGGGGACATCCATGCCGCCGGAGCCGCGGACCTCCGACTGCCAGATGCGGGCCAGGAAGGGTCGATCGTCGCATCGGAGCTTGTGTGTCCGGGCATCTCTTCGCCGGGCCTCATCCCTGACGGCCTCGTCGACCCGTCGACCTTCGGTCTCGTCCATGCGAACCTCAAGACCAACGGCTACGTCCGTTGCGAGGTGACCCCGGAGAAGTGGAAGGCCGAGTTCATCGACGTCGACATCAGCGTCCCGACGGCCCCGGCGAAGGTCGATGCGACCCTCGAACTCACCGCTGGCGAGCACGGGCTGAAGGCGGTCTGAGATGTCCGAGCGCGAGGACCTGGATCCGTTCCTCTTTTCTCGTTCCTGGGAACGGCCGGAGCTGACGTCGGTCGACCGACTCCCGATGACTCCGTTCCTGCGCCCGCCGGGGGACAGCGTCCTCGACCTCGACGGCACCTGGGACTTAACGCTGCGGGATCGTCCGGGCGGTGCCGTGATCTCGGAGACGGCAGTAGAGGTGCCGGGCTGTTGGACGATGCAGGACGTCGGCGACGGCCCTAAGTACACGAACATCCAGATGCCGTTCCCCGGCCCTCCGCCGAGGGTTCCGGACCGCAACCCGACCGGCACCTACCACCGGCGGGTCGACGTGCCGCCGGCGTGGGTCGGTCGGCGGGTCGTTCTCCACGTCGGCGGAGCAGAGACCGTGCTGTACGTGACCGTCGACGGGAGGACCGTCGGGATGGGAACGGACTCGCGCCTCGACCAGGAGTTCGACCTGACCGGACACGTGAGGCCGGGGGAGAGCTTCGACCTGGACCTGACAGTGGTCCGCTGGGGTGCGGCGACGTACCTGGAGGACCAGGACCACTGGCACCACGCCGGTTTGCACCGCTCCGTCTTCCTGTACTCGACGCCGCCCGTGTACCTGGCGGACCTCCATGTGATGGCCGACCGGGATCCCCGGACCGGGGACGGGTCCCTCGACGTCCGGGTCCACCTCGGTGGTGACAGCCCGGACGCGACGAGCGACCTACCTACTGGATCGTTGCCGGAGGAAGCCGTGATCGAGGTCCTTCTCGACGGGACTCCGGTCGGCTCCACCTGGGTGTCGAGACGGCAGACGGAGGAGTTCGCTGCCGCGTACGGGTACGACGGGCGAGCGGCGCGCATTGTCGCGCAGGTACCGGACGTCGCGGCTTGGTCCGCTGAGCGTCCGGTTCTTCACGACGTCACTGTCCGGCTTCTCGACAAGGCCGATGGGGAGATCCTCGACGAACGCACCCTGAGGTCGGGGTTCAGGCGGGTGGAGGTCGTCGGCCACGAACTGCTCGTCAACGGTCGGGCCGTGCTGCTGAAGGGCGTCAACCGCCACGACCACGACCCGCACCGCGGCAAAGCCGTGACACGGGAATCGATCCGTCGAGACCTCGAGCTCATGAAGGCCCACCACATCAACGCGGTCCGGACGTCGCACTACCCGAACGACCCCTACCTGTACGAGGTGTGCGACGAGATCGGGCTCTACGTCGTGGACGAGGCCGACATCGAGTCCCACGCCCACCTGCGTTCCCTCACGAAGGACCCGATCTGGGCGTCGGCCATCCTCGAACGGGTGACCCGTATGGCACGCCGGGACAAGAACCATCCGTGCGTGATCATCTGGTCCCTCGGCAACGAGTCCGGGGCGTCACCCGCCTTCGACGCGGCGGCCACCTGGCTTCGTTCGTTCGACCCGACCCGTCCCGTCCAATACGAGAGCGGACACTTCGAACAGGCGATCGAGGAGATGGTCCCCCTCGTTCGGGCATGGCGTTCCGAGCGTCGGGACAGCGACCTCGTCGTGCCGATGTACCCGGCGATCGAACTGCTGGAGGAGTACGCGACGGCCGAGGAACCGGCCCGACCGTTGATCATGTGCGAGTACGAGCACGCCATGAACAACTCCTGCGGAGACCTGGACCGTTACTGGGACACGATCCGAAGGCTCCCGGGTCTACAGGGCGGATTCCTGTGGGACTGGGTCGACCAGGCCCTCTACCGGCAGACACCCGCAGGGGAGCTGCTCGCGTACGGCGGCGACTTCGGTGACGAACCGAACGACGGCCCGTTCTGCCTGAACGGTCTGGTCAGCGCCGAACGGGAACCGCACCCGTCGCTGCTCGAACTGAAGGCTGTGCTGGCACCGGTGCGTTTCGCCTGGGACGGCGAGGCCGTGGAGATAACGAACGAGCACGAGGTGACGAACCTGGCGGATGTCGCTCCGCTCACGTGGGCGGTCACCGTCGACGGTGCCGAGACGGCGGCCGGGGACCTCGGCCCAGTCGATCTCCCACCGGGTGAGCGGACCCGGATCCCGGTGACCTTGCCCCCGTTCACGCTCGACGGCTGGCAGGTCGCGAACGTCACGTTCCGGGTCGGCGACGCCGGTACGGCACAGTTCGAGATCGGGCGCTCCTCGGTCCGCAGTCCCGGCCCGGAGCGTCGTGAGCTGCCGACGCGGCTGGCGTTGTGGAGGGCCCCGATCGACAACGAGACGTTCGGGCCCGCCCACGCGGCACGTTGGGAGGCGGCGGGCCTGCCGACCGCTCACGAGCGCGTGGAACTGAGAACCGAGGTCGACGGTGACCAGGTCACCCACGAGGTGACGGTCCCCGACGATCTCGACGACATCCCACGGGTCGGCGTCCGCATGGACCTGCCACCGGAGGTCGTCGCCGTCGACTGGATCGGTCTGGGTCCCCACGAGTCCTATGGCGACCGGTGCTCGTCGACGCTGTTCGGCCGCTGGCACACGCCGGTCGACGACTGGCCCGTGCGGTACGTCCACCCGCAGGCGAACGGCAACCGCCACGGAGTGCGCAGCCTCCGATTCCTCGACGCCGCCGGGGAAGTCGTCCTGACCATCGACGAGATGGAGGACCTGGACGTCACCGTCAGCCGTTGGACCGATGAGGAGGTGGCGGCGGCGAAGCACCTCGAGGACCTCCCGGAACGGGACCACGCGTTCGTCTGGATCGATGCCCGCCACCGCGGTGTCGGCTCAGCGGCTGTCGGACCCGACGTGTCAGCGGAACACAGGATCGGCCCCGGCACCTACTGCTGGACCTACCGCATTCGCTGAACCGACCCGCTGTTGAGCATCGACTTCCGCCGGAAGCGGAGCGATAACTCTGGTATTTGAAGGCTGACACTACCTGTCAATGGGTTTCGATGGTTTGCATGTTTGCTACGGCGTGTGAAACCGAGCACACTCTCCGCAATCGTTTCGCGCAGCCAGAGGGGGTGCGTCGGACGAGGGGGAGATGATGAAGCGACTGTTCCTGGCGGCTGCGGCCGTCATGCTGCTGGCAGCCTGCAACCCGAAGCTGATCGACGACCCGGTCCAAGGCCAGATCGTCGACGCCGGAACGATGGTCGTTTCGGGGTCCATCCCCGAGAACCTCGACCTCGGAGGGACACTGACGGTCAACGGGATCGCCACGACCGTCAACGGGGACCGCACGTGGTCCCAGACGATCCCGACGTCGCCGGTCGGTGACGTGACCGTCGTACAGGCGCTCTACACCGAACCCGACGGAACCGTCCACCGTCAGGAGACAGCGGTAGTGGCAGGCCCCCACCTGGCACCCGGTGAGTTCTCCCAGGACGGTGTCGGGATGAACTTCACCGCAGCAGGTCTCGCCAACCTCGGACCGATCATCAACAAGCTCGCCGGTGGCTCCTTCGACATCAGCGGCATGATCCTCGCCCAGGATCCGCTGATCCCGCCGACCGATGCCGGCAGCGGCGTCACCATCACCGGCAAGGCCTACGAGGCCGGATCCGCCGGCGTGACCGTCGCGGCCACGCCGACCGACGACGGCGTCAAGACGCACATCGAGGTCCAGGACCTCTACCTCGGACTCGACCTCCAGTTGAGCGGCTTCATCAGCGGCCCGTGCAAGCTCGAACTCCAGGTCCCCTCCACCACCATCGACGCCACGTTCGACTTCGCACCCGACGGTGAGCAGGTCGACGTCAACATGATCGGTGCTCCCGTCGTCGACACCACCGACGTGAGCTACGAGTTCATCTCCGGCAAGTGCGACCCGAGCACCCCGATCGTCGGCAGCATCATCAACAGCCAAGCCGGCGGCGCCATCGAAGGGACGGTCAAGGACGGCTTCTCGAGCCAGCTCGTCGACCCCGACGGCTCCGGTCCGGCCGACTCGCCGATCGCGGACGCGATCGAGACCGCGCTGGCGGGCGTGTCGGTCGCCGGTCCTGTCGGCGACGCTGTGCAGGCTCACCTGAACGCTCCGTTCACTGCCATCACCGAGTCGAACGCCGGTATCGACTTCAGGGCGAACGCCGACTTCTACGCCACCAAGGGCACGAACCCCGGCGACTGCAACGCACCGTTGCTGGCCCCGAACCTTGCCAACACGTTCGACACGGCTGGCACCTACCCGACACTCGGAGGGACCACGCCTTCGGGGCAGCCCTACGGCCTGGGTCTCGTCATCTCATCGTCCGCGTTCAACCAGATGCTGGGAGCGATGACCGAGTGTGGCCTCCTGAACCAGGAGATCACCGAGATCGCCCTCGGAGGCGCCCCGATCCCGATCACCTCGTCCGTGCTGGCCGGGATGGTGCCCGAGTTCGGTTCGAAGTTGCCGGCCAACACCCCGATGTTCATCCGGATCGTCCCGGTGTTCAGCCCGTACCTCACCGCGGATCAGGGTCCGAACGGCGAGACCGCCGAGCTGATGCTCGCCGACCTTCGCGTCTCCTTCGTCCAGCCGCTCGGTACCGGTGAGAAGACCTGGCTCACGCTGGCGATCGACTCCCCGTTGGGCTTCGACATGGCGTTCAACGCAGCCGAGGGCCTACTCGCCCCGACGATCACGGCTCCGCCCTCCTCGGCGGTGACGGCACGCCTGATCGACAACGAGGTAGGAACCGACGAGTCCGCCCTCGAAGCGTTCTTCCCGAACCTGTTCCCGATGTTCATCGGGGGTCTCAGCGACAGCTTCGCCGCCTTCCCGTTGCCGAGCTTCCTCGGCCTCCAACTCGACGTGGTGGAGATGGCTCGGCAGGGCAACTCGTTCGTGCTGTACGCGAACCTGAACCCGACCCCCCAGACGCAGCTGGAGAACGTGGTCGTCGAGGACCTGAGCACGGCCGACTTCAACCATGACGACCTCACCTTCAACTCCTGGGAGTGGCGCCACCGTCTCCGCAAGACCGTCTCCTCGAACGAAGTGAAGGTGAAGCTCGCTGGCATGATCGGTGCGGACGCGTGCTGCACCGTCGACGACGAGTGGCAGACCGCTCACGCCGGCTACCGGGTGAGCATGGACGTCGCCGCTCCCGAACCGACGTCGAACTGGAAGCTCGACATGACCTCCTTCATCAAGGGTGCCCACCGTGCCGTGAGCGAAGGCGTCGGGGGAGGCTTCGGCGCTCAGAGCAACATCAGCAAGATCTACGCCCGCTACCAGGTCGACGGCGGTGCCTGGCAGGACTTCAACTTCGACGTCGGTAACGACTACGCCGCCGGTGCGGATCCGAACGAGACCACTCCCTGGCAGGGTGGCTGGTGCGGCTGCTCCTTCCATGAGCCGTTCACCGGTAGCTCGACCGCCTCGCTCAACGGGACCGGCAACCACTCCGTGGTCGTCGAGTTCTCCTTCGACGTGACCGCCTGGTCCGATTCCAACTGGGCCTTCCCAGCCGAAGCAGGTAACGAGAGTGCGGTCGTGTTCGGTGCGAACGACTCGTTGACGAACAACTTCACGGCTGGTGACTATCCGGGGCAGGGCGACCGCGACATCGCGGCGGACGGCCACTTCGGGACCATCACCCTCACGCCCCTCGCCTGAGCGACAGCCGACCGGCCGAGGAGACAGGCCGTCGGTCGAGTGGCCCAGGTCACCGACCGAATCACATCCTCGACCTCCAAAGTCGGTCGGCTGCTGCCGATGGGTGTCGGCCGCGCCATCCCTTAGCTGTCAGGCTGTGGCCTGGTGACCATGCCGACGACCACCACTGAACGAAAGAGGGGAGCGCCGAGGCCTGATGTCCTCGTCGCCGGGGGCGTCGCCGCGCTCGTCCTGACGATCCTTCAACTCCGGTGGCCGGTCGGACCGGTGGCGGACGGTGCCTATCTCTCGGTCGTCGTCGCCTCTGCCGTCGTCGGGGTCCGGGTGGCCCGTAACCGGATGGTCGAGCGTTCCGCCTGGTTGCTGATCGCGTCCGGTATCGCGCTGTCCGCCCTGGGCGATGTGGTGTTCTACCTTCTGTCGTGGGCGGGACAGGTCCCCGACGGCCTTTCCTGGTGCGATCCGATCTGGACCGCGGGTTCCTTGGTCCTGCTGGCAGGGATCCTGCGGCTGTTGACCGGTGGTGCCGGATCGATGGACCTCGACGGGCTGATCGATGCCGCGTCCCTGACCGTGATCGTTGGGTTCTGCGCCTGGCCGATCCTGGTCCAGCCGATCCTGGAGGACAATTCGATCGACGACGCCACGCGGTTCGTGACGGCGTTGTATCCGCTGCTCGACGTGGTCATGCTCGCCTTGATCAGCCGCGTGGTCCTCGGCCGACGACGAAGCGTTCCGTCGCAGTTGTTGGGCCTCGGCCTGACCGGTTGGCTGGTGGCCGACCTCGCATCGACAGCGGCGTTCAAGGTCGGGTCGGACGGTTACGGGCCCTGGATGAACGCCGGCTGGATGTTGAGCGGCGCCGTGATGGCGATCGCCATCTGCCTCCCGCCCCAGCCCGACTGCCCGGGAACGGATGCGGAGGAGTTCCTCGAGACCGCACAGATCGGCTCGGCGATCTTCCCGCTGCTCGTTCCTGCGCTCCTCTACGCGGTCGGTGAACCGTGGGGCGTCGCTCCGGGCCCGTGGGCACTGGTCGGGGTCATGGCCGTGCTGACCATCCTGGTTCTGTTCCGGTTCCGCCGACTCGTGAAGGATCGAAGTGCGGCCGCGCGCGAACTCGAGCATCAGGCACGCCACGACCCGCTGACCGGTCTCGGCAACAGAACCCTCTTCCGGGAAGAACTCGAAGAGGCACTTCTGCGGGACGATCGGGTCGGGCGGGAACCGGCCGTCCTGTACCTCGACGTCGACGGCTTCAAGAAGGTCAACGACAGCTTCGGACACGAGGCCGGTGATGCCGTTCTCGTCGCGCTCAGTGAGCGGATCCGGCGCGTCGTCGGGTCTGCCGGAATCGTCGCTCGACTCGGCGGCGACGAGTTCGCTGTGCTCGTCGACGGGTCCGCGTCATCTCGGGCAGACGCTGCCGCAATCGCGGAGCGCCTGCTGGGAGCGCTTGCTGAACCGGTGCGGGCCGGCGACCGGGAGATCGCGTTGTCCGGAAGCGTCGGCATCGACTTCGGCGGACCGGACGCCGACGCGTCGTCGCTCCTACGCAACGCGGACATCGCCATGTATCGGGCGAAGGCGACCGGCAAGGCCCGGTGGGTGGTCTTCGAACCGGCGATGCGCACCGTCGCCCTCGAACGCATCGAACTCGAGGCCGACCTCGGCGGCGCCATCGAACGGGACGAACTGCACCTCGTGTACCAACCTCTCGTCGATCTGGAAGACGGGGCCGTGGTCGGCTTCGAATCCCTGCTGCGTTGGGTGCACCCCAAGTACGGGACGCTCGCGCCCGACGTGTTCGTGCCGATCGCGGAGGAGACCGGTCAGATCAACAGCATCGGCCGGTGGGTGCTCGACACGGCCTGTGGCGCCGCGGCACGGTGGCACGAGCGGTTCGGTCGGGATGATCTCTTCGTGTCCGTGAACGTGTCGGGCCGTCAGGTGGTCGAGCCTCGCTTCGCGGCCGAGGTGGGTGAGGTGCTCGGCCGGTCCGGGCTGTCCCCGCGGGATCTGGTGCTCGAGGTGACCGAGACCGCGATCGTGGCCGACGAGTCGCTTGCAGCGGGCAGGCTGGACGAGTTGCGTGCCCTGGGTGTGCGGATCGCCATCGACGACTTCGGAACCGGTTACTCGTCGCTCGCGTACCTGCGCGAGTTCAACGTCGACATCCTGAAGATCGACCAGTCCTTCGTGCGTGGCATCTCCGACGAGGTCAAACTTCCGAAGCTCGTTCGCGGGTTGCTCGACCTCGGTCGCACGCTCGACGTGGACGTCGTGGCAGAGGGGATCGAACGCGAGGAGCAGCGGGACCGTCTCCGTGATGCGGGCTGCCGAATCGGCCAGGGTTTCTTGTTCGCCCACGGCCTCGACGAGGACGATGCGACCGCCCTCCTTGCCCACGCGGGCCGCTCGAAGCCATTCGGCGGAGGGCACGACACCGACGTGAGTCCCCTGGCGATCTCCTGACCGATCAGAAGTCCGGGAGCGAGAACTTCCAGGGTCACCCCTGAATCAGTTGCCCACGGCGCCCCGGTTGCGATGGCCCGCTCGAGGTTCCGCCAGGACTGCGGTCTCGACGGCGTCGAGAACCGCACCAACGGGCGAGGGCCACACGGCCAGCCGAAGATGGAGCACCATCCAGTCCGTCAACCGTTCGTCACCAGACGCCTCGAGCCCGAAGTTGGCGAACCGCTCGGGCTTGGCCGGGTTCCGCGGTCGTCCCTCCAGGGCCAGCCGGTCAGCGGTCGTCCCACGCCATGTCGCCGCCCTGATCAGCAAGAGCTGAGGTCGATCTCGGTGGCCACTCGGTCGATGGCCCGCCGAAGTAGGACGCCGGTCTCGAAGAACCAGGTGATGTAGTCGTCGTGGGCTTCGGCCTCGAGGACGTCCCCGTCCGAGTAGTCCGCGATCCGGCTCGCGCGGCGCTCGGGCAGTTCTTCCCACGACAGCTCGCTGCCGTACTCGGCCTCGATGACGCTTCTCCGTTGGAGCAGCGCTTCGTAGAGTTCACCGGCCCGGCCGGGTTCAGTGAAGTCGACGTAGAGCTCGCTGCGAAGGCGCCCGCCCTGAGCGAAACTGAACGAGTAGAACGGGCCGCCCTTGAACGGGCACGGCATTGCGAACCAGCTAGCCGTCGTGGGTTTGTAGGCGCGAGTCCAGTCCGGGTGCTCGGCCCTGACTCGCTCCAGGAACCGGGCCCAGAACGCTGCGTAGGCGCTCGTCTTCCCGCCGGATCGTGACCCCGTGCTTGCAGCGGCTGAGAGCTGGGCATGCCAGTCGTTCGGCTGAGCACGCAGTTCGAGCAGCGGCGCCGCCGCCGAATCACCGATCCGCACGACCCTCAGCTCAACTCCGAAGAAGCGAACGCTCTCACCACCGAGGTCGTTCAGCAGATCGAGGGCTTGGCGATGTTCCTCTCGGAAGGTGGGTGCCAGCCACACGACGGTCCTGGCATCGGTCCCGGCGGCGTAGGTGATGAGCTTGCCCAGGTGGTCGTGGTCGGTTGGGGTCAGCTGGTTCTCGACTATCAGAACGCAGTCGTTCGTGAGATCACGACCGAGCAGGTCGAGGGAGAACGGACCCACGGGATGCTCGGCGATGCTCAGCTCGAGATCGATGCCCAGCACGTCAGCGAGCACATCGGCATTGGCCAGCAGCCAGGGGGTGAGGTCGCGGGCCTCGTGCGTCCATATCGTCCTGGGGTCGACCGGGCTGATTCGGCTCAGCTCCATCGGCTACTCCTCGATCTCGATACCGATTCCTTGGAGGGATTCGGCTAGTTCGGTGAACTCGGCGAGGGCGGCTTGGAGGTCTTCGACGATCTCCGCCGCGATGACGCCGGGGGCGGGGAGGTTGTCGGTGTCCTCGAGGTTCTCGTCACGTAGCCAGAAGATGTCGAGGCTGGCCTTGTCCCTCGCCACCAGTTCGTCGTAGGTGAAGCGGTGGAACCGCTCGCTCTCCTCCCGTTTGGCCCGCTGGCCGGACTTGTACCTCTCGACGAAGTCGTCGAGGTCGGCTCGGCGCAGGGGGTTGGTCTTGAGGGTGAAGTGTTTGTTGGTCCGCAGGTCGTAGATCCACAGTTCCTTGGTCCACGCGGTGTCAGAGCCGGGCTTGCGGTCGAAGAACAACACGTTGGCCTTCACGCCCTGGGCGTAGAAGATCCCGGTGGGCAGGCGCAGCAGGGTGTGCACGTCGCACTCCTGCAGCAGGCGGCGGCGGATGGTCTCGCCGGCACCGCCTTCGAAGAGGACGTTGTCGG
>JAGQSN010000455.1 GCA_020439555.1 Acidimicrobiales bacterium
AATCGACTGGATCGACTTCGCCTGCCAGGTCTCGGGCCCGTGACAACCGACGCAGTCGCCGGTGTCGGTCATCGCGCGGTGTCCCGGACTGACGTGCGAGAAGGTCGGGTCGGGGTGTCGGGTCCAGGCGAGGGGCTGGCCCGTCCACACCGGGTCGGGTACCGAATTCCCCTCGGCATCCTGCAAGGTCGTGTGACACTTCTGGCAGGTGCCGTCCCCGAAGTGACCACCGGCCACGACACCCACGTGAGCGTGGTCATCGTGACACTTGATGCACGTCTTGACGTCGTCGGGCGTGACCGGCGAGGCCAGCACGCCGGATTCACTCGAGAAGTCGTGACAGGCGAAACAGCCTCCGACCACCTCGAGGTGTCGATCGTGCGGAAAATCCGAACGCGTCTCACCGGTGGAAGCCGTCGGACGACGCTGCACGGTGGGCAAGGCATCGCGATGGCAGTCGGCACAGGCCGAGTCCGGGTAGTGGTGCGGGACCTCGGTGCCCAGGGTCGTGGTCTTCGCCATTTCCGCGTGGCAGGAGACGCAGCTTCCGCGCGGCCACTCCGTCGCGTGGGCATCGCCGCTCAACCGCTTGCGACCGTCGTCATCGACGGGCTGAAGACTCACCATGTGGGTCCCGTGTTCGAAGATGACGGACGCGCGCGCCAGGCCCCCTTCGAGTTCCTCGGCATTACGGTGGCACTCCATGCAACCGTCCTTGCCGTTCGGGCCCGCCACTTCGAGCATGTCGGCGTGCGAACGTGAGACCAGCGAGTAGACCAGATCCGCCGAATGATCAGGGACCTGCCTGAGCGTCTCGACGTTCAGGTCGCCATGGCAGGACAGGCAGTGCGAGATACCGTCTTCCCGTGTCGCCGCGGCACCATGCCAGGCCGGTTCGAGGAGCAGTTCCTTGCGGGCCGCTCCTCCGTGGCAACCAAGGCAGTTCTCGTAGACCACCGTCGCATACTCACGTGGTCGATCGCCCTCGACGAGGATGTCGGCTGGCGAGGTGGCCGCGTCATAGGGTTGGTGGCAATCACCGCAAGCGAGAGTCGGGCCGCCCACCGACAGGCTCCGTTCATGGTGGCCCTGGTGCGAGAACGAGTTGTAGGACAACAGGACGGTGGCCTGCGGCAACGAGACCTCGTTGATTCGTTTGGTGACGACCATGTCGGCGTCGTGACACTGGCCGCAGGACACCTGCGGCTTGCCCTCGCGGGTCTCACGGGGCAGCAAGGTCATGGCGTGGGTGCCACGGTGATCGACGTGGCAGCTCGCGCAGTCTTCCAACCAGTCCTTGGCCTCGGCGTAGTTGGGGTGCTGACCGGGGCGCTGCACGTCCGCCGCGTGGCAGGTCAGGCACTTGAAGTTGGCGGCACCCGAGAAACTGTCGTGGCAAGCACTGCAGTCCTGGTCGGAGACCTCCAAGCCGCCGAGTTGGTCGTGGTAGGCCGCGACCGTGGAGTGCCAGGTCGGGCCCGGCTCGATCAGACGATCACTGGTGGCCGGGATGAACCAGAATGGAAGCAGCGCCAGCAAGGCGAAAACGGCGATCCAGTTGCCGTTTCGCAAGGGCGCGAAGCGACCGAACGCCACCTCCTTGCGCGACCAGTCGAGGGCGTCCTTCTTGTCGTCGTAGTAGAACCGCCCCTTCACGTCGAGGACGAGGGAGCCGGCCTCCGCGTCGACCTTCGCGACCAGGCGCGTCACGCCGATGACGATCTCGGCGCCGTCGGGGATGGGCGTCCGCGCGACCGTCGCCTTGCCGTTCACGAACGTCCCGATGGAGGTCTCGAGGTCCTCGATCAGGAAGCCGTCGGGGACGGCCATGATCGAGCAGTGCTCCTCCGCGACGAGCGGATCGTCCAGCGAGAAGGAGCACGACGACCGGGAGCCGATCGTGAAGACCTCCGTCTCGCGGACGACGTCGT
>JAGQSN010000107.1 GCA_020439555.1 Acidimicrobiales bacterium
CCTTGAAGTCGGTCAGGTGGATGCGTTCGAGTTGTGGGTAGCGCTCCCCGATCGCCGCTCGCACGGCCGCGTCGAGGGCGTTCACCGGGCCGTTGCCCTCGCCGATGCGCAGCACCCGCTCCCCGTTCACGACGACCTTCACGATCGCCTCGGTGTCGTGGCGAACCTCCTCGGCTTCGCTGACGATCACGCGGAACGACTCGATCTGGAAGAAGTCCTGCTCCCAGCCCGCGGCCCTGCGCAACAGCAGTTCGAGGGATCCATCGGCGGCCTCGAAGTGGTAGCCCTCGTGTTCGAGACGTTTCAGCTCGTCGAGAAGGCGGGCGACCGTCGGAGGGTCCAGGTCGATCCCGATCTCCCTGGCCTTCACGTCGAGGGTGGCCTTGCCGGCCATCTCCGACACGACGAAGCGGGTCCCGTTGCCCACGGACTCGGGGTCCACGTGCTCGTAGGCCTCCTTGCGCTTCGCCACTGCGGAGACGTGCAGTCCCGCCTTGTGAGCGAACGCGGAGGTGCCCACGTAGGGGGCCTGAGGGTTCGGGGTGATGTTGACGATCTCGGCGATCCGGTGGGAGGCGGCCGTGAGCCGAGCGAGGCGGTCCGGGGGCAGGGTCCGTACGCCCATCTTCAGCGTGAGGTTCGGGATGATCGTCGTCAGGTTGCAGTTGCCGGTGCGTTCCCCGTACCCGTTGATCGTGCCCTGCACCTGGGTCGCACCGGCCCGGACTCCGGCGAGCGCGTTGGCCACTCCGCAACCGGTGTCGTCGTGGAGGTGTACCGCCACCTTCACGTCGTCACGGAAATGACCGGTGATCTCGCGGACGACCGCTTCGACCTGATGAGGCAGCGTGCCGCCGTTGGTGTCGCACAACACGAGCGTCTCGGCTCCCTGCTCCGCTGCGGCCTCGAGGACTCGGAGGCTGAACTCGGGGTTCTCGAACCAACCGTCGAAGAAGTGTTCGGCGTCGAACAGGACCCGTACGCCCGCGTCTGCCAGGAACCGGACCGAGTCGGCGACCATCGCCTCACCCTCGTCGAGCGAGGTGCGCAGCGCTTCGGTCACGTGGAAGTCCGAGCTCTTGCCGACGATGCACACGGCGGAGGTACCTGCGTCGAGCAGGTTGCGCAGGGTCGGGTCGTCGTCGACCTTGCCGCGGGGGCGACGGGTCGAGCCGAACGCAACGAGCGTCGACCGCTCGAAGCGAAGCTCGCGCCCGGCACGCTCGAAGAACTCGACGTCCTTCGGGTTCGCACCGGGCCAGCCGCCCTCGATGAAGTGGACGCCGAGCTCGTCGAGTTCGTCCGCTATGCGCAGCTTGTCATCGACGGTGAGCGAGATCCCTTCGAGCTGCGCGCCGTCGCGCAACGTCGTGTCGTAGATCTCGACCGACTCGGGCAGACCCGGGTCCCGGGGGACCATCAGGTCCTCAGCCGACATGTTCCACCCAGTCCTTGTAGCGGTCGACCTCGCCCCGAATGGCCTTGTGGTACGTCTCGCCGATCGATGCCGTCATCGGACCGGGGCAGGGGATCGCCCGGTCGTCGACGGAGTTGACCGCGGACACCTCGGCCGCCGTTCCGCACAGGAACATCTCCTCGGCGATGTAGCAGTCGGAACGGGCGATGTTGGACGTCTCGACGTCGAAGCCGAGGTCGCGCGCGATCGTGGTGACCGAACTCTGCGTGATGCCTTCGAGCGCGCCGGCGGCGAGCGGCGGGGTGAGCAGCTTGCCGTGACGGGCGACGAACACGTTCTCCCCGGTGCACTCCGAGACGAATCCCTGGTTGCTGAGCAGCAACGCCTCGTCGTAGCCGGCGTTGACCGCCTCGACCTTGGCGAGCGTGGAGTTCACGTAGTTGCCGGTCGTCTTCGCGGCGGGCGGCATCGAGTTGTGATCGATCCGGGTCCACGACGAGGTCTTGAGGCGCACACCCTTGGTCAGGGCGTCGTCGCCGAGGTAGGCGCCCCACGGCCAGCAGGCGATCGCGACGTCGACGGAGCAGGGAATCGTGTTGAGGCCCATCTCGCCGTAGCCGTAGTACGCGATCGGACGGATGTAGGCGCTCGGAAGCCCGCTGGCGCGGACGACGTCCTTGGTCGCCTCGACCAGTTGGTCGACCGTGTAGGGCAGGGGCATGCCCAGAATCCGGGCGGAGGTGTGGAGCCGTTCGATGTGGTCGGTGAGGCGGAAGATCGCGGGACCGTCCGCTGTCTCGTACGCGCGGATCCCCTCGAACACGCCGGTGCCGTAGTGAAGGGTGTGGGTGAGGACGTGGATCTTGGCGTCCTCCCAGGCGACGAGCTCGCCGTTCATCCAGATCTTCTCGGTGGGCGTGATTGGCATTTCGAGTTCCCTTCCTGGGAGTCGCCGCTGACGGCGACGTGCGTTCTTGAGGCTTCGGTCAGAGTCGAGCGGCGACGGCGTCGCCGATCTCGGGTGTGGATGCGGTCAGGTCGGTCGAGGCGAAGCAGGCCTTGCGGATTCGATCGGCTGCTTCACGCTCTTCGAGGAGGTCGAGCATCATCGCGGCCGAGAGGATGGCGGCGATGGGGTTGGCCTTGGCTTGCCCCGCGATGTCGGGTGCCGATCCGTGGACCGGTTCGAACATCGACGGCGCGTGTCGGGTGGGATCCATGTTCCCCGACGAGGCGAACCCGATCCCGCCGGATACGGCGCCGCCGAGGTCCGTGAGGATGTCGCCGAAAAGGTTGTCGGTGACGATCACGTCGTATCGCTGGGGGTCCTGCACGAAGTAGATGCAGGCCGCGTCGACGTGGTTGTAGGCGGTCTCGACGTCGGGGTGCTCCGCGGCCACTTCGTCGAACGTGCGCTGCCACAGGTCACCCGCGAAGGTGAGCACGTTCGTCTTGTGGACCATCGTCAGGTGCTTGCGAGGCCTGGTCTCGGCCAGGTCGAACGCGTAACGGATGATCCGCTCGACGCCGTGGCGGGTGTTCACCGAACCCTGCGTAGCGATCTCCTGAGGCGTTCCCTTGCGGAGGAAGCCGCCCTCCCCCGCGTAGGTCCCCTCGGTGTTCTCGCGGACGACGAGGAAGTCGATGTTCCGCTCGGCGAGGTTGAACGGCCGGAGGTTGACGTACTGGTCGAGGGCGAAGCGCATCTTGAGCAGCAGGCCTCGCTCGATCACCCCTGGAGGAACCTCGGGGGTTCCGACCGCGCCGAGGAGGATCGCGTCGTAGGCGCGCAACTCGTCGAGGGTCTCGTCCGGCAGGACGGTCCCGTCACGGAGGTAGCGGGCGCCGCCGAGGTCGAAGTCGGTGGTGTCGAGGTCGACGCCCGCCGCGCGGACGACCTTCAGGGCCTCGGCCACGACCTCGGGACCGATCCCGTCCCCGCCGATCACTGCGATCTTGTGCGCCACTTGTTGCTGCTCCGTTCCATCCTGTTTCCGGCCCTTGGCCGGTGATCGATCATGCCCGCTGACAAACGACGAAGCCGCCCACCGGAGTGGACGGCTTCTCGCGCACACCACGGACGTGGGGTGCGCTACCCGATGATGCGTACCTGGGTGAGGCGAGACATGGGCCGAAGTGTAGGCACGAGGGAGGCCCGCGGCCATTCGGTAACGTTTCACGGTCCGGCATCCGATGGAGTGGACGAGATGACGAGCCCGAACTGGCCGCCCGCAGGCCCCGTGCCCACAGGATTCCAGGCTCCACCCGCTCCGGGCGCCGGGCCGGGAGTTCCGCCGCCACCCACGCGCGCCGCGTACGTGGTGCGCTCCCCGGCACGGACACGTTGGCCCGATGCGGTCCTTCTCGCCGTCGCGTCGGCGACCGTCGCGGGTGTGGCCTGGTGGGCCGTCGTCGGTCATTCGAAGACCCAGTTCGTGTACGGGGCCATCGCGGTCGGCTTCGTCGTCGGGGCCGCTACTGCGACCGGAGCACGCAGGGTCACGGCCGGAGTGGTGTTCCTCGCCGCCGTCTGCACCTTCGTGGCGCTGGTCGTGAGCGAGTACTTCATCCAGCGGACCATCGCCGTGCGCGAAGGGATCCCGGTGCCGCTCTGGCAGGGGTTCGGGTTCGCGAAGGACGTCGTGAAGGCGGGCCTGGACGAGAACAAGCTCACGTTCGTGTTCTGGCTGCTCGCTGCGGGAGCGGCCGGATTCACCGCCGCGCGCCGTAGCCGTTGAGCCGTCCGACCCGGGGAAACGTTTCGGGTCCGGCGCAGTAGTGTCGCCCGCCATGGCTGACCGCATCCCGCTCTCCCAGGACGCCTTCGACCGCATCAAGGCCGAGCACGAGCACCTGACCACCGTGTGGCGCCTCGAGATCGCCCGCAAGATCGAGGCGGCGCGTGAGCTCGGCGACCTTTCCGAGAACGGCGACTACCACGCTGCCAAGGAGGAGCAGGGGAAGATGGAGGGCCGCATCGCCCACCTCGCGAACCTGCTCGAGAACGGCGAGATCATCGAGAGTTCAGCCACCGACGAGGTCCAGCCGGGCGTCGTGGTGGGCATCCGCTACGAAGGCGACGACGAGGTGGAGCGCTACCTGCTCGGCTCGATCGAGGAACGAGTGGAGGGCACGGAGGTCATGTCACCCGGTTCGGCTCTCGGCCAGGCTCTGATCGGCCACAAGGTCGGCGAGACGGTCTCTTACGAGACACCGACGGGAGCGACCCTCAGCGTCGAGATCGTCAGCGTCGGCTGAGCAGCTCCCGTTCCACTGCCGCGCCGGCACGGGAGACGTCGTCCCCGAATACCGCACCGGGTTCCACACCGAGGCGACCGACGGGTCCTGATATGCCGATGGCGGCGATGATCGACCCGCCGGCGTTCCTCACCGGCGCACTGACGGATGCGACGCCTGGCGCCCGCTCCTCGACGCTCGCGGTCCAACCTTCCGTCGGCTGATACCCGGCCAGCAGTCGCCCGGCCGATCCGACCGAGAGCGGAAGTCGGGCACCCTCGGCCACGATCGTCCGCAGTTCGTGCGGCGACTCGATCGACACGAGACAGACCCGTTGGTCGCCCTCTCTCACGTACAACTGCACGCTCTCACCCGTCCGGCGGCACAGGTCGGTCAGGATCGGGCGTGCAATCTCTGCGACCGGCCACGCTCCGACCGCGGCGTGGCCCAGACCTATCAGCCGGGCGCCGAGTGTGAAGGCGCCTTCGTCGTCGCGGGCGAGGATCCCGTGCGCAGCGAGGGCGGAAGCGAGGCGATGCGCCGTGGCTCGGGGCAGGCCCGTCGACTCGGTGAGTTCCCCCAGACCACAGGCCCGTTCGGCCCTGGTCGCGGTTTCCACCGCTTCGAGCACGGCGACCGACTTGTCCAGAACACCGACACCGCTTAGAGTCTGTCCCATCAGTTGGAAACACTATCCCACTATTTGAGACGTCGTCAACCGACGGGCTCCAGGGAACCGAGGAACCACCGATGCCGAAACCCAAGACGCTGAGCCAGAAGGTCTGGGACCGCCACGTCGTGGCGAGCCAGGCGGGCGAACCCGACCTGCTCTACATCGATCTCCACCTCGTCCACGAGGTGACCAGCCCTCAAGCGTTCGACGGCCTGCGCCTCCACGGACGCGGCGTCCGACGACCGGACCTGACCGTCGCCACCGAGGACCACAACGTCCCCACCGCCGACACCCACCTCGAGATCGCCGATCCGATCTCCCGCAAACAGGTGGAGACCCTGCGCGCCAACTGCGCCGAGTTCGGTATCACCATCCACCCGATGGGCACACCCGGCCAGGGGATCGTCCACATCATCGGCCCGGAGCAGGGGCTGACGCTGCCGGGCATGACGATCGTCTGCGGCGACTCGCACACCTCGACCCACGGCGCGTTCGGAGCGCTCGCCTTCGGCATCGGTACGAGCGAGGTTGAACACGTCCTCGCCACCCAGACGCTGCCCCAGGCCCCGGCCCGCACGCTCGCGATCAACGTAGAGGGAGACCTGCCCGAAGGCAGCACGGCCAAGGACATCATCCTCGCGATCCTCGGGCGGATCGGGACCGGCGGCGGGATCGGCCACATCG
>JAGQSN010000108.1 GCA_020439555.1 Acidimicrobiales bacterium
CGGCACCCGGGTGCCGATCTCGCTGGTGTGGCGTCCGGACCGCCAGCCCGCCGACGACCCGGCACCGCTCGTCCTCTACGGCTACGGCGCCTACGAGGCTTCGATGGACCCGTGGTTCTCCGTTGCCCGCCTCTCGCTTCTCGACCGTGGCATCACCTTCGCGATCGCCCACGTGAGAGGCGGTGGAGAGCTCGGCCGCCACTGGTACGAGGACGGCAAGTTCGAACGGAAGACCAACTCCTTCACGGACTTCGTCGCGTGTGCCGACCATCTCGTCTCCAGCGGGCGAGTCGCACCGGACCGACTGGCCGCGCGGGGTGGCAGCGCCGGCGGTCTCCTGGTGGGAGCGGCAGCGAACCTGGCCCCGGGTTCGTTCAGGGCGATAGTGGCCGAGGTTCCGTTCGTCGACCCGCTGACGACGATGCTCGACCCCACGCTGCCGCTGACGGTGATCGAGTGGGAGGAGTGGGGCGACCCCCTGCACGATCCGGCCGCGTTCGACTGGATCGCCGGCTACAGCCCGTACGGCAACGTTGCCGAGACCGACCACCCTTCGATCCTCGCAACGGCCGGCCTGAACGATCCTCGGGTCGGGTTCCATGAACCGGCGAAGTGGGTGGCCCGCCTACGCGATGCCGCTCCGACCGCCAGGACCGACGAGCTCGCCGGAAGGCCGGTTCTGTTGAAGGTGGAGCTCGGTTCCGGGCACGGAGGACCGTCGGGTCGCTACGACGCCTGGCACGACGAGGCGTTCGTCCTGGCGTTCCTCGTCTCGGCAATAGCTCCGGACGTTCAGGCGATACCCGTGTAGCCACCCCGGAAGAACACCAGCGGGCGCCCTTCGCGGCCGATGGACAGGTCGTGCACGGCGCCCACGACGATGGTGTGGTCACCTGCGCCGTGGGTGTCGAACACCTCGCAGTCGATCCAGGCGAGCGCGTCGCTCAACCGAGGGGAGCCCAGCGGAGAACGGTCCCAACCGATGCCGGAGAACTTGTCCGGGCCCTTGGACGCGAACGCTCTCGACGTCTCCTCCTGGTCGTCGCGCAACACGTTCACGCAGAACCGCCCGGCATCGCGGATCTGCGGCCACGTCGACGACGCGGAGCCGATGCAGAAACCCACCAGCGGAGGTTCGAGGGACACCGAGAAGAACGAACCGATCGACAGGCCCACCGGCTCGTCACCGACGAGCGCCGAGACCACGCACACCCCAGTCGGGAAGTGTCCGAGCACCTGTCGGAACCGTGCGCTGTCGAACTGGGGTTCCGTCATCGGTGTCGGTGCTCCTCGTCGTGACCGGGTCGAGCCAGCGTAGAGGTCACCGCCGGACCTCCGTACAGGACGGCACCTGACCGGGTCGGAGGTGCGGTCGCTCAGCCCGCGAGGGCCGTCGGCGAAGCGGCCGGCAGCGCCCCCGGCTCCATCCGAAGAGTGAGTCCCTCGTACGCGGCCACGACCCGTTCGAGAGACGTTCCGGCCGCGGCTTCGGTGGCCTCGCGGAGCAGTCGGTCGACGACCTCGTCACCGTGGGACGGGTCATGGTGGAACAGCACCAGTTGCCTCGCTCCCGCCTCGGCGGCGACCCTGACCGCGAACCCGACCGTGCAATGCCCCCACGTCGCCTTCACGGCGAACTCGTGGGGTTCGTACTGGGCGTCGTGGATCACGACATCGGCATCGCGACACAGCTCGATCACCGGTTCCGGGACGGGGCCTCCGTCGATCGGCTCCTGGTGGTCGCTGATGTACGCGATCGACACACCGTCTATCTCCACGCGATAGCCGTTGGTCGCTCCTCCGTGAGGCACGTCGCGCACCGCGACTCGTGCACGGCCCCACGTGAAGTCACAGTCGGCGACGTCCACGAACTCGATGGTCCCGCCGAGCTCGTCGGCCCGGACCGGAAAATAGGGCGGACGCATGAAGCCTTCGAACGCGTCCTCCAGGGTTCCATCCTCGCTGCGCCCGCGGACCTCCAGGCGAGATTCGAGCCGGTGCAACGGGGTGAAGAACGGAAGCCCCTGGACGTGGTCCCAGTGCAGGTGCGTGACGAGAGCGAGCGCGTGCAGTGGTTCGGCGTTCCGTTCGGAGTAGTTCTCCCCGAAGAACCGCAAGCCCGTTCCCAGGTCGAGGATGACGGGATCGTGGTCCTCGGCTTCGATCGACACACAAGCCGTGTTGCCGCCGTAGCGGGCGTTCGCCTCGCAGGGACACGGAGTCGAGCCTCGAACGCCCCAGAATGTCACGTCGACCATCTCGTAGCTCCTGCATACACCGGGATGACAGCGCACCGTAGCCAACGCTTCACCATGGCGGCTGTGGTGTGACCGACGACACTCCAGTCCGACGATCGGAGCCTCGGTGTGGCGGAACCCCCACGCGATCGAGGGTTAGCGTTCCGCGCCATGAGCATCGAACAAGGTCGCATCGAGGCGAACGGGGTCGAGTTCGCGTATCTGTCCGCGGGCGAAGGTCCGCTCGCGCTGTGCCTCCATGGATTCCCGGACTCAGCGCACACGTGGCGTCACCTGCTTCCGGAACTGGCCGGAGCGGGCTTCCACGCGGTGGCGCCGTTCCTGCGCGGGTACGCACCCACGGCCGTTCCGGAAGACGGCCTGTACCAGAGTGGGGCGCTGGCAGCGGACGCGATCGCCCTGCACGAGGCGTTCGGCGGCAACGAGGATGCCGTTCTGATCGGGCACGACTGGGGTGCGCTGGCGACGTACGGCGCTGCGGGCCACGCACCCGAGCGCTGGCGGCGCGTGGTGACGATGGCGGTCCCGCCTGCGGCGACCGTCGCGAACGCGTTCTTCTCGTACGACCAACTGCGCCGCAGTTGGTACATGTTCTTCTTCCAGTCCCCGCTCGCCGATGTCACCGTGTCGATGAACGATCTCGCCTTCATCGATCGCCTGTGGGCGGACTGGTCCCCCGGCTTCGACGCCTCCGGCGAACTTCCGGCGGTCAAGGACGCGCTTCGGGATCCGGCGAACCTCACCGCGGCGATCGGTTACTACAGGGCGACGCTCGGCTCCGGCGCCCGTTCGGCGGACTACGACGCCGTCGAGGCATCCGGTGGAGCCCCGCTCGAGATGCCGGTGCTGTACCTCCACGGCCAGACCGACGGATGCATGGGCGCCGAGTTGATCGACGAATCCGTGAAACAGGCTCTCCCCCACCCGGATTCGCGTTTCGAGATGATCGAAGGCGCCGGTCACTTCCTCCAACTCGAGGCTCCCGAGAGAGTGAACCGCCTGGTGACCGATTTCGTCACAGGGTGAGAGAAGCACCCCACCGAGTTCCTCGCAGCGGGACACAACTGCCACGGACCGGAGCCCGATGATCCTGTCACCCCCGACTGCGGGGCGCGAGACTGCACCGGTGACAGCAAGCGGCCCTGATCACACGCGCACCCGGGCGCGCTGGCGCTCGATGTTCCAGGTCCGCTCCCTGATCGAGGACGATTGGCTCGAGCGGGCGTTCTTCACCCCGCGCTACTTCACGATGGTGGCGCTGGCGGTCGGCTCTGCCCTGCTCACGGAAGTTCCGGTCTCGATCTCGGTGCTGCTGCTGATCGTCGGCGTATCCCTCAGCGCGCTGATCCACCTGCTCACCATCCGCAACGGCCACCCACCACTGTGGATGCCGTTCGTGGACGTCGCCGTCTGCGTCGCCTTCGCCGCCAGCACCCCACGGCTCTACACACCGTCTGCGTTCATCGCGCTCGCCGTGGTCACCTTGGCGGCAACCATGTACGGCCCCGGGATCTCCTTCGCCAACGTCGCCCTCGGCGTCGCCGGGTTCATCCTCGCCGCACAGGTGCAGGACGTCGATTTCGCCATGGGAACAGTTGTCGGTTTCGGGGCTTCGGGTTCGATGATCGCCACGACGGTCGGTCTTCTCGCCGAGGCCGGCTCAAAGGTGCGCCGCCGCCTCGATCACCTCGTGGGGAACATCGACGCCGTCCTGTGGATCGCCGACCCGGCGACCGGAGAGTTCGACTTCGTGAATCGCCGGTCGATCGGCAGTCTCGACGTGGACGTGCGGCACTGGGGTGACGTCGACTTCTGGCGCGAGCAGGTCCATCCCGACGACCTGCAGGAGACCCTCGAAGCCTTCGCGGCCGCATTCGTGGACGGCGTCGACACCGAGGTCCGATACCGCCATCGGGCACCCGACGGTAGTTACCGGACGATGCACGACCGTGTGACGGTCGCCCGCGACGAGTCGAACCGCGTGACCGCGTTGTACGGGATGAGCCTCGACGTGACCGAGGAGGTGCTGACCGAACAACGCGTCAACCGCTACGCCGACATCGTCCACCGCATCGATCAGGCGTTGGTCGTGGTCCAACTCGACGACGAGGACAACCTCGAACTCGTCGCCGCCAACCCGGCGTCCGAGGAGCTCCTGCAGCGCCGGCTCGGGGACCTCCGGGGAACGCAAGTCACCGCGGTTTTCCCGACTGTGGCCGGTGCCGCGTTGGAGGAACGACTGAAGACGGTGATCGCCACGGGCCGCACCACCGAGGTCGAAGGAATCGTCCTGACCGGACCCGGCCGGGACCGGCGGATCGTCACGCTCCGGGCCTTCCCGCTCCCCGACCGCGCCGCAGGCCTGTCGTTGCTCGACGTCACCGACGCACACGCAGCCGAAGAGGCACTGCGCCGTCAGGCCCACTACGACGGGCTCACAGGGCTTCCGAACCGGCGCGTTCTCGACGACGAGTTGCAGCGCGCCGTACGCGACGCCCCGCGCACCGGGTGCAGGGTCGCGCTGCTGATGATGGACCTGGACCAGTTCAAGGAGGTGAACGACGCCCTCGGTCACCACGTCGGGGACCAACTCCTGCGAAGCATCGGCGACCGGCTCACCGCGACGATCCAAGACTGCTTGATCGCACGCCTCGGCGGTGACGAGTTCGCTGTCCTCGTCACAGGACCTGTCAACGAGGACGAGATCCGCGAGGTGGCGGAGCGCGTCAGAACAGCGCTGTCGGATCCGTTCATCGTCGACGACATCCGCCTCCAGTCGAACGCGAGCATCGGCATCGCTATCTATCCCGAGCAGGCCTCGGATGCGGCCACGCTCATCCAACGGGCCGACGTCGCCATGTACTCGGCGAAGCGATCCGGCAAAGGCATCGCGTTCTACGACCGTGACCACGATCGCTCCAGCGTCACCCGCCTCACCCTTAGCAGCGATCTACCCACCGCCGTAGCCGACGGCCAGTTGGAGCTCCACTACCAGCCCTTCATCGACCTTCGGACCGGCGAGGCGGTACGCGCCGAGGCACTCGTCCGCTGGAAGCACCCGACATGGGGCCTGCTGCAACCGGACGACTTCATCGAACTCGCCGGCCTGACCGGAGCGATTCAGCCGCTCACACGTTGGGTGTTGCAGGAGGGAATCACGTCGATGGCCCGCTGGCGCGCCCTCGGCCACCGGATGGGTCTCGCCGTGAACCTCTCGGTACGCAACCTCTACGACCCCGACCTCGTCGCGCACATCGGCGATCTGCTCGAGGAATCCGGAGTCGACCCGAAGGACCTCGTGCTGGAGTTGACCGAGACGGAACTGATGGAGGATGCGAACCTCGCCCGCACCGTCTTCGAGACACTCCGCGACCTGGGAGTCCAGACCGCCATCGACGACTTCGGTACCGGCTACTCGTCGATGACGTTCCTCCGTGATCTCCCGCTGCGTGAGATCAAGATCGACCGATCGTTCGTGAGCCACCTCCACGAGCGCAGCGACGACTTCACGATCGTGCGATCGATGATCGACCTGGGCCACAACCTCGGTCTGGAGGTCGTCGGTGAGGGTGTGGAGCACGAGGCGCACCTCGAGACCCTCGTGCGTCTCGGCTGCGACCTGGCCCAGGGCTTCCACTTCAGCCGACCCATCCCGATCGACGACCTCCTCGTCTGGCTCGCGAACCGTTCCGCCGCCCCCGCCAGCCACGATGTCAGAGCCGACTCGGGCAGCCGATCGTGACCGACCCGACGTCGCGAGCGATGTGAGGCGCGAGAAGGGCCGTCGGTACGATTCGGACCCATGACCGCTCCCGATCTCGCCTCCGCTGCCTCCGTCATCGAACAAGCTTCCGCAGTCGTGGACGCCGCTGCCGCCCGCATCGCGGCATCCGGCTCCATCGACGACCACCAGGTCCTGGCCTACGAGTTGGCGCACGCTGCCGCCGCCGTGGCCACGGCCAAGGGGCTTCTCGACTACGGCGCCAAGGGGGACATCGAGGGTCGCATCACCGTCGCGTTCGTCGCGGACGCAGTGAAGGACCTGGCAGCCAGGATCTACGGCCGGGAGGCTGACTGGGGCGTCGAGCCGGGTGCGCTCGACGGCGCCCGCGACTTCATCGGCGCCTACACCGCTCCGGACTTCCTCGCCGCTATCGACGAAGCCGGTCCCCGTCACCTCGACGGTGACTTCGAGATGGTCCAGGACACGTTCCGGCGCTTCGCCGAGCAGAAGCTGAAGCCGATCGCCGAGCACATCCACCGCACCAACGGCGACATCCCTGAGGAGATCATCGAGGGCCTCGCCGAGATGGGTGCGTTCGGCCTGTCGATCCCCGCCGAGTACGGCGGATACGGCGAAGGCGGCGAAGGCGAGTACATCGGCATGGTCGTCGCGACCGAGGAGCTCTCCCGTGGTTCGCTCGGCGCCGGGGGTTCGCTCATCACGCGCCCGGAGATCCTGTCCCGCGCCCTGCTCGCCGGCGGAACCGAGGAGCAGAAGCACGAGTGGCTGCCGAAGCTCGCGACCGCCGAGGTGATGAACGCCGTCGCGGTCACAGAACCCGACTACGGCTCCGACGTCGCCGGCGTGAAGGTCACGGCGACGCCGACGGAAGGCGGCTGGCTGATCAACGGCGTGAAGACCTGGTGCACCTTCGGTGCCCGCGCTGATGTACTCCTGCTGCTCGCCCGCACCGACCCGGATCGCAGCAAGGGTCACCGTGGACTGTCGATGTTCATCGCGCCGAAACCGCGTGGTGACGGCCACGGCTTCGAGGTAGTGCAGGAGGCGGTCGACGGCGCCCCCGGCGGCGGAAAGATGGAAGGTCGACCGATCGACACGATCGGCTACCGCGGCATGCACTCCTACGAGATCGCCCTCGAGGACTGGTTCGTCCCGGCCGGCAACCTGATCGGCCTCGACGGCGGCATGGGACGTGGCTTCTACTACCAGATGGCCGGATTCGAGAACGGGCGGCTCCAGACCGCCGCCCGCGCTCTCGGGGTCATGCAGGCCGCTTACGAGGCCGCCAAGGAGTACGCGGACAACCGTGTCGTGTTCGGTCAACCGATCGCCGAGTACCAACTCACCAAGGCGAAGCTCGGCCGCATGGCGGTCATCATCCAGGCCGCCCGCCAGTTCTCCTACGTGGTCGCCAAGCTGATGGCGAAGGGTGAAGGTGCCGCCGAGGCATCCATGGTGAAGGCGTACGTCTGCAAGGCCGCCGAGTGGGTCACCCGTGAGGCGATGCAGATCCACGGGGGCATGGGTTACGCCGAGGAGTACGACGTCAGCCGCTACTTCGTCGACGCCCGGGTCCTGTCGATCTTCGAAGGCGCCGACGAGACGCTCTGCATCAAGGTGATCGCCCGCAAGCTCGTCGCGGACGCGAAGTCGGCCTGACCGTCGGGTCCAGGCCGGTCAGGACGAGAGACGCCTCGGAACATATGACGCCTCAGCGCGTGAGACGGCTCAAGAGAGGCGCCACCGTCGCTCGACACCGTCGCGGAGGGTCTCGACCCGCTGAGCGGCCTCGGCAGCCCAGTCCTGCCGACGGTGGGCGACCGACACCGCCCAGGCCGTGACCCACAGTTCGTAGACCGCCAGCAACGTCTCGAATCCGGGCCAGGGCCGTGGGTCCGCGCCGGACGCCTCGAAGAACCGCTCTGCGTGCTCGCCCGGCGCGCCGTACCGACGCACCGCCGCTACGGCCGGGGCCGCGTCGTAGGAGGCCGGTCCCCAACCTCCCAGTTCGAGGTCGAGCAGCAGAGGACCGTCTACGCCGACCACGACGTTGTCGGCGTGTAGGTCGCCGTGCACCACGCACCAACCGAGTGGGTCCGAGACGACCGCGTCCCGGAACGGGGCCCGGAGCGACTCGGCGCGCTCACGTACGAAGCAGACGTCGGGATCGTCGCCGCAGTCCCCCACGACTTCGAGGATGTGTCCGATCGGATCGAAGGGCGTGACGCCGTCGGGGCCACGACCCGAGGTCCGCTCGCGTAGGAGATTCGCAAGTTCGCCGAGATCGGTGGGTCCGGGTGCCCGAGTCGAGTCGACCCATGTCCAGCACGTCGCGACATGGCCGTCGTGTTCGAACATCCCGACCCGGTCGTCGGGGAGGACGGTCGGTACACCATCCCCCACGAGCCGGTGCGCGAGCGTCAGTTCACGCTCGCTCACCGGACGATCCGACGACGGCCGCACCCGGGCGACGATGTTCCCTCGCCGGACGAGCAGCGAGGCACCCGCCCGAACGACCACGTCGTCACCCGACGCCCCGGCCAGGTCCAGCGCTGCAGACGCCGCGGCCCCCGCCGAACGGTCGGCGCCACCCGCGTCGCTCGGCCGTGGTTGTCCGCTCACAGCCGAACCGTACCGGCCGAACCCCTACAACGGTCGTCAAGCCCCAACCGGTCGTCAAGCCCCAACCGGTCATCGAGCCGCAACCGGTCGTTGAGCCTGTCGAAA
>JAGQSN010000109.1 GCA_020439555.1 Acidimicrobiales bacterium
CGCACCCGGACGTGTTCAACACGCTGTTGCAGATCCTGGAGGAAGGTCGCCTGACCGACAGCCAGGGTCGGTCCGTGGACTTCCGCAACACCGTGCTCATCATGACGTCGAACCTCGGGACCCAGGATCTCCGTAAGGCGAACGTGGGCTTCGGCAAGGCCGACGAGGCCGTCTCCTACGAGAAGATGAAGGAGAAGGTCAACGACGCCCTCAAGCAGCACTTCCGCCCGGAGTTCCTGAACCGCATCGACGAGACGATCGTGTTCCACGAGCTCTCCAAGGCCGAGGTGACCACGATCGTGGACCTGCTCATCAAGCGGACGAGCGCCCAGCTCGAAGCGCAGGGGATCGGGATCGAACTGACCGACGCAGCCAAGACGCTGCTCGTCGAACGTGGTTACGACCCGACCCTCGGTGCCCGTCCGCTGCGCCGGGCGATCCAGCGCCTCGTGGAGGATCCGCTGTCGGAACGGCTGCTGTACAAGCAGTTCCGGGCCGGTGAGATCGTCATCGTGGACGCGGCTCCCAACGCCGACACCGGCGAGCAGGAGATCGTGTTCTCCTCCGTCGAGGGCTTCGAGCCGACCGCGGAGCCGGAACTGGCCGAAGCAGGCCCGGTCGGCGACTGACCGACCCACCCAATCTGACGAACACTGGAACGGTCCCGGCGCAGCGACGCCGGGACCGTTAGTTTGACGCCGATGCGGGCGGTCTTCGAGTCGACTCCGTTGCCGGACGGAGCACCGATGGTGGTACTCGACCGGGTCGTGAAGTCCTGGGGCCCCAAACCCGTCCTGGTCGGGGCCTCGGCGACGATCGGTGCCGGCATCACCGGACTGTTGGGAGCGAACGGGACCGGCAAGACGACCCTCATCGGGATGATGCTCGGACTCCACCCGCCCGACAGCGGACGGATCACCGTGCTCGACCACGACGCCGCCACGGCAGGACCTGCGGTGCGGCTCCGCCTCGGCTACAGCCCCGAACACCACCTTCTCCCGCCCGACGTGAAGGCCGTCGACCTCGTCCGCCACGTCGCCGAGCTGCACGGGATCCCGTCGCGTCCCGCGCGTGCACGGGCCTCGGATGCTCTCTGGCTCGTCGGCCTCGGCGAGGAACGGGGCCGTGCCGTCGGGACCATGTCGACAGGTCAACGACAACGGGTGAAGCTCGCGCAGTGCCTGGCCCATGACCCGGCGCTGATCATCCTCGACGAGCCGACCGACGGCCTCGACCCGCTCCAGCGGGACTCGATGCTTGAACTGATCTCGAAGGTGTCCCGGCAGTTCGGCATCTCGGTGCTGCTGTCGTCCCACCACCTCGACGAGGTGGAACGCCTCTGCGACTCGGTGGTCATCCTTCATCAAGGCGTGGTCGCCGCGGCGGGGAGACTCGACGACCTCAAGGCGATCTCGTCGGCCGGTGTCGTCGAGGTGGAGTTCGACGACACACCCGAGAGGGTTTCGGCTCTACTCACCGACCTGGGTTCGCAGGGCATCGAGCACATGGCCTCCGGCCGAGGGTTCCTCGTGCGTTCCCGCGTGGATATGCCCGGGCGGGCGGATCTGACCGATCTGGTGACGAGGACGGTCGCCCGCCATGGTGTCGGTATCCGTTCGATCGGGCCGCATCCCGTGTCGCTCGAAGAGGTGTTCCTCGGAGTGGGGTCTCCTCAGCGATGAGCGAGGACGTGTTCGCAGGTGGCGAGGCCCGCATCCTCGACCGCGGGTTCCGTCACTACGACGGCGTCCGGCTGCGGTCCCAGCCACCCAGGACCGTCGTCGTCCACGGGATACAGCGGGGTCTCGGGTTCAGGCGTCGCTCCTCTGCGAAGGTGCTGCCGTTCATCGGTGTCGCGGTCGCGTTCCTGCCGGCGATCGTGATGGTCGCCATGGCGACGATGTTCCGGTCCGGCGGTTTGTCGGAGCTCGTTCTGCCCACCTACAGCGACTACGTGGGGTCGATCGCCCTCGCGATCATCCTCCTGACCGCACTCGTTGCGCCCGAGGTGTACGGCAACGACCAGCGCACCGGGATGCTCGGCATCTACCTGGCTTCGCCGTTGACCCGTGACGGCTACCTGCTGTCCAAGGCGGTGAGCGTCGCATCGATCCTCGGCATCGTCACGGCGGGACCGCAGCTGTTGATCCTCGTGGCGAGCACCATCCAGGGAGTCGGGCCGGACGGGCCGCTCGACTGGCTCGTCCTGCTCCTTCGCATCCTGGCGAGCGGCGTCGCCGTCAGCGTCGTGCTGACCGCCATGTCGGTAGCGGTGACCGTCGCGACGAACAACAAGGGCATCGCGATCGCGATCATCGTGGTGATCTTCCTCGTCGTGACCGGAATCGCCGCCGGCCTTGCCGAGGTGACCGACGTGGAGGCGTGGAAGCTGCTCTCGCTGCTCGACGTCGCGTTCTCGTTGCCTCCGGCCATCCATGGCGACGCGTCGGGGGACGCGGGGAACCTGTCGTCACCCATGACGTGGACAGGCTTCGCCGCCTGGGTACTGGTGTGCGGGACGATCGCCTGGTACCGGTTGCGCCACCTGGAGGTCACCCGGTGAACGACCCGAGGCCGAACGTGGCGATGATCGAGGCCGAGGCCGTGACCAAGTGGTACGGCGACGTGGTCGCCGTGTCCGGTGTGTCCTTCGCCGTCGGCCCCGGTGTCACGGCCCTTCTCGGCCCGAACGGCGCCGGTAAGTCCACGTTGCTGCGGATGATCGCCGGGCAGGCCCCGCCCAGCGAAGGGAAGGTCCGGGTGCTCGGCGGCGATCCCCGCCTGGATGCCGCCGTGAAGGCACGGGTCGGCCTGGCTCCGCAGCAGGAAGGAATGATCCCCGGCATCAGCGCGCTGCGGTTCGTGGAACTGGCGGCCTCTCTCACCGGCGTCGACCGTCCCGACGAGCGGGCTCGCTGGGCGTTGGAGACCGTGGAGTTGGCGGACGTAGGACACTTGGAGCCGGTCACGTTCTCGAAGGGCATGAAACAGCGGGTGAAGCTCGCCCAGGCGCTGGCGACGGATCCCGACGTCCTGCTGTTGGACGAGCCACTCACCGGGTTGGATCCCGCGCAGCGCAACCACTTCATCGACCTCGTCGTGGAGCTCGGCGCTCAGGGGCGTTGCGTGCTGATCTCCTCCCACGTGCTCGACGAGGTCGAACGCTTCGGGTCCCGGATCCTCGTGGTCGCGCAGGGTCGGCTGGCCGCGGTCGGGGACTTCCGGGCGATCCGTGACCTGATGGACGACCACCCGCACCGGATCCGTCTCCGCGTCGACGACCCGCGTCGCCTTGCAACCCGCCTGCTCGACCTCGACGGCGTGAGGTCGGTCGAGTTGGAACCGGCTACCTACACGCAGGGTCCGGCGCTGGTGGTGCAGACGACGAAGGCGGTCGAGTTCCGCCGCACCATCGCGGGGCACTGCATCGAGGCCGGCGTGTCGATCGAACAGATCCAGCCGCTCGACGACGACCTCGACAGCGTGTTCCGTTACCTGATCGAACCATGACCTCGCCGCTCCCACCTCCGCCGCCACCACCCCCGTCGAACGTGCCTCCCCCTCCGGTGGTACGGCAGCCCTCTCCGGCGCCGCCCCGGGCGACCCGAACCGAGGTGTCGAGTCGGGTCGCGTTCGGTCTGCTGTACCGGACTCTGATCCGCTCGGTCCGGACCCGTGGGCGCCTGGTGAGCCTGGCTGCGCTCGTGCTGCTCGCGTTCGTCTCGGCTCTGGTGGCGGGCGCGGCCGACGACATGTCGAGCCTCGAAGCGGGTGCGAGGACGGCGGTCGTCATCCTGTCGCAGTTGGTCGCCGTCGGTTCCCTCGTCGTCGCGTCCGCGGTGCTCGGTGACCTGTACGACAACGGGTCGATCGTCTACGTAGCACTCCGCCCGGTGTCGAGTAGGGCGCTGGCGGCGGCGGCGTGGGCGGCGTCGTGCACCGTCGTGCTTCCGGCAGCGCTGGTGTCGGCCCTGGCCGTGGGGATCGTTCACTCCGGTGACGGGCTCCTGGTCGCCTCGTTGGGCGGTGCGCTGCTGGCGGTCGCCGCGTACTCCGCACTGTTCGGGTTCCTGGGCGTTCTGGTGCGACGTGCGCTGCCGGCAGGCCTCGCGTTCCTGGTGCTGTGGGAGGGCTTCGTCAGCCTCGCCGGAAACGCCGGTGCGGCCCTGTCGGTGACGGGATACGTCCGGTCCCTCCTGGCCGGCGTGACCGGCTACGGCCTCAAGGGCGGACCGTTCGCCATCGGTACCGCGGTCGTCGTGCCGATCGCGTTCACGGTGCTGGCCGTCCTCGCGACGGCCTGGTTGCTCGACCACCGCGAACTCCCCTGACCTGCCCGAACGGCGTTTCCCCTGTGTTTCTGCACCACCTGCGGTGCAGAAACACAGGGGAAACGCGTCGGGGGTGGTTGGGGCAGACTGCGGGGATGGCACACCCTCGACGTTTCCGTTTCGCCGCTGACGCTCAGGCACCGCTAGACGGGTCGACGTGGCTCGACACTGCCCGGGAACTGGAGGCGCTCGGCTACTCGACCGTGTTCGTACCCGACCACTTCGACGAAGGACCCGGACCGATCGCCGCGATGGCTGCGTTCGCGACGGTCACGACGACGCTCAACGTCGGTTCTCTCGTGTTCGACTGCGACTACCGCCATCCAGCGGTCCTGGCTCGCGAGCTCGCCACCATCGATCTCATCTCCGAAGGCCGCCTCGAGGTCGGTCTCGGGGCCGGCTGGAAGGCCTGGGACTACCAGGCGTCGGGCATCCCGATGGATCGCCCCGGTGTCCGGGTCTCCCGCCTCCAGGAACACACCGCCGTTCTCAAGGGTCTGTGGGCCGACGGGCCGTTCTCCTTCGAGGGCGAGCACTACCGGATCTCCGACATGGACGGCACCCCGGCTCCGTTCACTCCCGGTGGTCCGAAGGTCCTCGTGGGAGGTGGCGCCCCGCGGCTCTTGCGCTGGGCCGGGGCGACGGCCGACATCGTGGGGGTCAACCCCTCCATCCACTCGGGGGCGATCGACGAAGCCGCCGCACAGGACGCGCTCGAAGCTCGCATCGACGAGAAGCTCGCCTGGCTGCGCGAAGGGGCGGGTGACCGTTTCGACGACATCGAGATCAACTGCTGGCTGGCCGCTGCGGAGGTCACAGAGGACCGCGAACTCGTCGAGGGCGTGGCAGCCCTGTTCGGAGCGACCGCAGAGGAACTGGACCGCTCCCCGATGGCCCTGCTCGGTTCGTTGAGCGAATGCGAGGAGCGCTTGGAGGAACGCCGGGAGCGCTGGGGCTACAGCTACGTGGTCATCCCCGGTGACAAAGCCCGAGACTTCGCGCCGATGGTCGCCAGAATGACGGGTACCTGAGAAGTCCTTCCTGCTGCGTGGGTGCCGGTTGGGTTCGAAGTGCCCCGAGCCGGGGAGCATCATGATGCACGCAGGTATGATGCAGTTATGCGCACGACGGTGACCCTCGACCCGGACACCGAGCACCTCGTCCGGACCTTGATGCGTGAGCGAGGGATCTCCTTCAAGGAGGCCCTCAACGACGCCATACGCAGGGGTGCCGGCCGAACCGTCGAGGCACCTGACTTCTCGACGCAGACGGCCTCGCTCGGTCGTAGCACGGTCAGTATCGAAAAGGCCCTACAGCTGGCCGCCGACCTCGAGGACGAGGAACTCATCCGGAAGCAACGCGACGGTCGATGAAGGTCGTCGACGCCAACGTCCTTCTCTACGCGGTCAACGAGGACGAGCCCCACCACGAGGTGTCCCGTGGTTGGCTGGACTCCGCTCTGTCGGGGCGGGAGACCGTGGGCTTCGCGTGGATCGCGTTGCTCGCCTTCGTACGGCTCGCCACGAAACCAGGACTCTTCCCGAGACCGCTCGAAGCGGCGCAGGCGCTCGACCGTGTGGATGCCTGGCTCGGTGCCTCACCAGCCGTACTGGTCGAACCCGGGTCGAACCATCCGGAGATCCTCCGCCGTCTGCTCGAAGAGGCCGGCACGGCGGGGAACCTCACCTCCGATGCACACCTGGCCGCGATAGCGGTGGCGCATCGGGCGAAGGTCGTCACCTTCGACCGGGACTTCGAACGCTTCCCCGGGGTCCGGTGGGAACGTCCCTACCTGCTCTCGTAGCCCTGAAGTCGAAGCTCCGAAATCCGAACATCCGTTCGATCTGTCGGAGGGGGCGGTTACGGTTTCGGTCATGGCCAAGGCTCGCACCCATTTCCGTTGTCGCTCCTGCGGCGCCACCGCGCCCAAGTGGGTCGGGCAGTGCCCGGGGTGTTCCGAGTGGAGCACCTTGGAGGAGGAAGGTGAGTCGTCGTTGTCGGCTCTGTCGGCGGCCGTGCTGCCCCCGAGCCGCAAACCGCAGCCGATCGCCGAGGTGGACCCGACGGAGTTCACCCCGCGATCCACCGGGGTCGAGGAACTGGACCGCGTGCTCGGAGGAGGGCTCGTACCCGGGTCGGTCACGTTGCTCGGGGGCGAACCTGGCATCGGGAAGTCGACGCTTCTCCTCCAGGTGGCTGCCGAGGTCGCGGCAGCGGGTCGCAAGGTGCTCTACGTGTCCGGCGAGGAATCACCCCAGCAGATCCGGCTGCGGGCCGAACGGCTCGGGGCCTTGCACCCCGATCTGTTCCTGGCGGCAGAGGTCATCCTCCCGCAGGTGGTCGGCGCTATCGACACGGTCGAACCGGACCTTGTGGTCATCGACTCGATCCAGACGCTCGTGCACCCCGACCTGTCGTCCGCGCCGGGTTCGGTCGCCCAGGTGCGCGATTGCAGCCACAGGCTCGTGACGGAGGCAAAGTCACGCGGTTGCGCTGTCGTGATGGTGGGTCACGTCACGAAGGAAGGCGGTCTCGCCGGGCCTCGCATCCTGGAGCATGCGGTGGACACCGTCCTCAGCTTCGAAGGGGACCGGCATCACGCCCTGCGGTTCCTGCGGGTCGTCAAACACCGGTTCGGTTCCACCCTCGAACTCGGGCTGTTCGAGATGGGTGAGCGCGGCCTTCGAGGTGTGCCGGATCCGAGCGAGCTGTTCCTGGCGGACCGTCGCCGCGGCATTCCGGGCTCCATCGTCGTGCCGGTCATCGAGGGCAACCGTCCACTGCTGGTCGAGTTGCAGGTGCTCACAGCCCTCAGCTCCCTCCCCTCGCCCCGCCGCTCCGTGACCGGTCTGGAGTCGAACAGGCTGGCGGTGCTGCTGGCCGTGCTCGAACAGCGCGTCGGGATCCCCTGCAGCAGCGCCGACGTGTACGCGCTCGTGGTGGGTGGGGTTCGAGTCGCGGAGCCCGGCACCGACCTCGCGTTGGGGCTGGCGACCGTGTCCTCCCTCGTCGGTGCGACGCTGCCTCCGGATCTCGTCGCGTGTGGCGAGGTCGGTCTCGGCGGTGAACTGCGTCAGGTGCCCCATACGGCACGGCGGTTGACCGAGGCGGCGCGGCTCGGCTTCAAGCGTGCGGTCGTCCCGTTCTCGGCACCCGCACCTCCCGAGGGGATCGAGCTGATCCGGGTCGGGACGCTCACCGACGCCGTCGCACGCCTGGGTCTGGGTGAGCCTCGTTCGGACCGGGCGATGAGGGTGGTCCGGTAGCCTTCGGCCGATGCCGACCTCCAAGCTGACGCCGCAGCTACGCGCCGCGTTGAGCCAGGTCGCGCCTGGACGCCAGCTGCGTGCGGGCGTGGATCGCATCCTCCAGGCCGGCATGGGTGGACTGTTGGTGATCGGCGACGGCCACGACGTCCTCCAGATCTGCTCGGGTGGATTCCTGCTGGACGCCGCGTTCAGTCCACAGCGGCTCTCGGAACTGGCGAAGATGGACGGTGCGATCATCCTCGCTCCCGACGGGAGCCGGATCGCCCGAGCGAACGTCCACCTCGTGCCGGACTCGTCGGTGCCTACGAGCGAGACGGGAACGCGTCACCGCACCGCCGAACGGGTCGCCCGGTCGCTCGGTGTTCCGGTCATCGCCGTGTCGCAGCGGATGAACACGATCTCGGTGTACGTGGGTGACGAGCAGCACAAGATCGAACCGACGGCTCGGGTCATCAACCGGGCGGACCAGGCGCTGTCCACCTTGGAGCGTTACCGCACCCGCCTCGACGACGACGCTTCCTCCCTGTCCACGCTGGAGATCGAGGACCTGGTCACGATCCGTGACGTCGTGAACGTGCTCCAACGTCTGGAAGGCGTGGAGCGGATCGCGGACGAGATCGAGCGTTACATCGTCGAACTCGGCGACGAGGGGCGAATGGTTCGCCTCCAGCTCGTCGAGCTGATGGGCGGCGTCGAGCACGATCGGCGCAACATCGTGCGCGACTACCGCGGCGGAGACCCGTCGACCCCGCTGGACGTCCTGCTCGACGACCTCTCCGCTCTGACGACCGAGGACCTGATCGACCCGGTCGAGATCGTCACGGCCCTTCGGCTGCCGACAGCGGCGTTGGAAGCTGCGATGTCGCCGCGTGGCTACAGGATGTTGTCTCGTATCCCGCGGCTGCCCGAGCAGGTGATCGAGAACATCGTCGGCCGGTTCGGGACGCTCCAGAAGATCATGCGCGCCACGATCGACGACCTCGACGACGTCGAAGGTGTCGGCGCGACCAGGGCATCCGCGATCAAGGACGGGCTTGGCAGGATCGCCGAATCGGCGATCCTCGACCGCTACTGACTCCGTCCGCCGGGCCGGTCAGCGAGCCCGACGTTCGAGTTCTTCGCGGTTGGTGATCCGGTAGCGGCGGTCCTGCTGGTCGATCCAACGGAGTCGCACGAAGCTGGCGATCGCCTTGTTGACGCGTTCGCGGGAGGCCCCGACCATCCCGGCGAGTTCCTCCTGGGTGATCGGCAGCGCGAACTCGTCCGCGTCGCCGGCCAGTTCGAGGAGGCGCTTGGCGGTCCTGCCGGTCACGTCGAGGAACACCGAGTCGGCGAGCGCCGAGTCCGTGACCCTGAGGCGTCCGCTGAGCAGGCGTACGACACCCCAGAGCAGGTCGGGTCGTTCCTCGTAGACCTTCCTGAGGGGCCCGTAGGGCAGTTCGATCAGTTCGGACGGTTCCAGGGCGCGTGCCTCGGCGGACCGCACGCCTCCGTCGAAGAGGCCCATGTCGCCGAAGACGTCGCCCCGCTCCATGAGCGCGACCATCGACTCGCGTCCGTCGACCGAACGCATCGCCATGGCGAAGCGACCCGACACGACCACGCACATCCGGTCCGGTTCGCTGCCCTCCGCGAACACGACGTCACCGCGCAGGTAGCGATGGGTCTGAGCGGACGAGGCGACCGCCTCCATCTCGTCCTCGTTGAGGTCGGCGAGTAGCTCGACGTCCCTGAGCAAATCGATTGCAGCCACGGCTGCGATCGTATCTACCCAGGCCTCGCCCACGGTGACCACACCGCCACGCGCGCGCCGGCAGAGCGTCGCTCCGGGGTCGTCCGAGAGGTCCGCGAACTAGCGTTCGTCGCCATGTCGCCACCCGCCTCCGACCCTGACCGCTCCATCTGGGTGGTGATCGTCGCTGCCGGTTCCGGGACCCGTTTCGGGGGTGCGAAGCAGTACGCGCCGCTGGCCGGCCGTCGAGTCCTCGACTGGCCGTTGGAGGTCGCGCGGTCGGTGGCGGACGGTGTCGTGCTCGTGGTCGCTCCGGAAGCGATCGGTGACGTCGAGCCCGTCGCCGACGTTGTCGTGGCCGGGGGAGCGACTCGATCCGAGTCCGTCCGCGCCGGTCTGGATGCGGTCCCGTTGGACGCGTCCGTCGTCCTTGTCCACGACGGTGCACGGCCGATCGCATCGCACGCCCTGTTCCGGTCGGTGGTCGACGCCGTGCTCGCCGGCGCCGATGCTGTGGTGCCCGTGGTACCGGTGGTCGACACGGTCACCGACGTCCGTGGCGACCTCGTCGACCGGGATTCGCTGCGTGCCGTGCAGACACCGCAGGGGTTCGACCCGTCGATCCTTCGGCGTGTGCACGCGGGCCGACCCGAAGCCACCGACGATGCTTCCCTCGTCGCGGCCGCCGGGGGCCGCCTGCGTCAGGTCCAGGGAGAACGGTGGAACCTCAAGATCACCGAGGCCGACGACCTGGTCGTCGCCGAAGCGTTGTTGGCGGCCCGGTGAGCGTCCAGTTCCGTGTCGGCCAGGGCTTCGACGTCCACCCGTTCGTCGACGACCCGGACCGTCCGCTCGTGCTCGGGGGCGTAACCTTCGACAGCCCTCGTGCGCTGAGAGGTCACAGTGACGCCGATGTCGTCGCCCACGCCGCGACCGACGCCCTTCTCGGGGCTGCGGGCCTCGGTGACATCGGCGAGATGTTCCCCGACACCGACGACGACCTCGCCGGGGCTGACAGCATCGAACTCCTGGCCACCGCCACGCGGCGTGTCCGCGAGGCGGGTTGGACACCGGGCAACGTCGACGTGTCCGTCGTGACCGACCACCCGAAGGTGGCTCCGGCGCGAGCAGAGATGCAGGAGAGGTTGAGCGCGGCGGTGGGTGCACCGGTGACGGTCAAGGGCCGTCGACCCGAGGGCCTCGGCGCGCTCGGCCGGGGTGAAGGTGTCGCCGCGTGGGCGGTGGCGATCGTGACCAGGAACGACGGCGAGGGCAGGATGACCGACATGGACGAGGCCCGACTATGAGCGGTTCACGCGGAACCGGCCGTGGTGGCGGGAGGGGCGCCGGCGCCGGGTCCGGCCGGGGTTCCGGCGGACGTGGGGGCGGTCGCGGCGGACGGCCGGCTCGTCCGGGCGGTAACCGGGCACCGAAGGCCATGGCGGCCGTCGGCGCGCACGGTCGCGCGCCGCGACGGACCGCGACAACCGGTCTCGGTGGCGAGCAGGTGGAGGGACGGCAGGCCGTTCGCGAACTGTTGCTCGCCAACCGTCGCGCCACGCGTGAGATCTGGTTGGCGTCGGACCTCGACCCGGCGCCCGTGCTCGACGACATTCGCGAACTGGCCGCGGACGCTCGGGTGGTCGTGAAGGAGGTCGGGCGAGGCAAGCTCGACGCGGCCGCACGGACCGACGCCCCTCAGGGGGTGATCGCATTCGCCAGGCCACTTCCGGACGTGTCCCTCGACGAGCTCGTGACGGCGAGACGCAACCGGGCGAACCCGTTCCTGCTGGTCTCCGACGGGATCACCGACCCGGGCAATCTCGGTGCCCTGCTGCGTTCGGCGGAGTGCGCCGGGGTGACCGGTGTCGTGCTTCCGAGGCACCGTGCTGTCCACATCACCCCGACGGTGACCAAGGCGGCGGCGGGTGCGATCGAGCACCTGCCGATGGCCGTCGTCGGGGGGATACCCACCGCGATCCGCGATCTCCAGAAGGCGGGCGTGCAGGTCGTCGGCCTGGACGAGCGGGCTTCCCGGACGATCTGGGACCTCCAACTCGCCGACACTCCGGTCGCTCTCGTGCTCGGTGCCGAAGGGCCGGGGCTCAGCCGTCTCGCTCGGGATCGTTGCGACGAGGTCGTGCGCATCCCGATGGACGGTCGACTGGCGAGCCTGAACGTTGCGACCGCCGGGGCGCTCGCCTGCTTCGAGGTCGCCAGAGGGCGTCACCGCACGGCCACCTGAATCCGAGTGCGGGGACGGTTGTTGGTTTCGACTGCGTTCCG
>JAGQSN010000110.1 GCA_020439555.1 Acidimicrobiales bacterium
CGGGCACCTTCGTGGAGGTGCAGGGAACCGCGGAGGGCGCGGCGTTCGACCGGAACGAACTGAACGCACTCCTCGACCTGGCCCAGGCGGGAATCACCCGCATCACGGACCTCCAGGCCGAGGTGCTGGCCGTCGCCCCGGAACCCCGCCCCGAACGATGACCGGCGGCGACGGCCGCGAGACGGTCGTGCTCGCGTCGGCCAACCCGAAGAAGGTCGCCGAACTGCGCGCTGTGCTCGGCGACACGTTCGACCTCGTTGCACGCCCTGCCGATGTTCCTGACGTCGTGGAGGACGCAGACACGTTCGTCGGGAACGCCCGGCTCAAGGCTGTTGCGCTCGTGGAGGCAACCGGATCGGCTGCGCTGGCCGACGACAGTGGCCTCGAGGTCGACGCGCTCGGACGCCGACCCGGTGTCCGTTCGGCTCGTTTCGCGGGCGAGGACGCGACCGACGAGGAGAATGTGACGAAGCTCCTCACGGATCTCGACCGGGTCGAGGCGCAGGACCGTCGTGCACGGTTCCGTTGCGTGATCGTCCTTCGCCGACCCGACGGCACCGAGATCGTCGCCGAAGGGACCTGCGAGGGCACGATCGCCGCGGAACGGTCCGGCGACAGCGGCTTCGGTTACGACCCGGTGTTCGTGCCCGACGACGGTGACGGCCGGACGTTCGCGCAGATGGAAGCCGCCGAGAAGAACGCGATCAGCCACCGGGGCAGAGCCATCGCCGAGCTGGTCGCGGCCCTCCAATAGTCCGACAGGTCAGGGGAGTAGGCCCGCCTCCCCCGAGGGGTTGTTTCGTCCGGCTCAGTCGCACGAGTCGTCAGCGGACGAAGGAGAAGAACATGACCTGCGTGGCATACGCCACCGGGTGGGAGAGGTCCTCGGGCCACAACGTCATCTCCACCGACGCGTAACCGTCGGCGCCGGCCCTGGCCCGCAGATGGCCGAGGAGCCAGCCCGGTTCGGTTCGCCCCAGAGAATGGACCGTGTAGTCCGCGGACGGTCCGAACCAGGGCGGGTCGCTCGGCCCGACCTTCTGGCCGACCGAGCCGGGCATCGTGTCGCAGACCACCAACGGTGCGGCAGGGTGCAGGAGCCCGTCGTCATCGGTTGGAGGATCGTCGAAGCGGAACCAGTTGACGACGTCGGAGGGCCCCGGTTCGAACGGCTCCCAAGGCGCCCGACCCGTCGCCGGACGGGTCTCGACGATCTCCTCCCAGAACGCCATGCGCGGGAACGCGAACTCGAAGTCGATCCCGTCAGGGATCGGGTCACGGTACGAGCGGAGACCATCCGGTCCCGGTACGTCGGGCGGGGTGAGATCCAGGAAGTCGAAGCCCTTCCGAGGTGCCCCGAACACCGCCACGACCGTGAGACCGGCAGGGGAGCCCGGGTTCGTGACCGTCGCCGAGAGTTGGGACATCGAACGTCCGCGTCGCAGGACGGTCACGTCGATGTCGACATCGCCGGCGAATACCTGCCCTGCGTACACCGACGTCTGGGTCCGTAGGGTCTGGGTCGGGTCCCCGAGTGCGGCAGCCATGGCCTCGACTGCGATCGCGGTGACGATTCCGCCCTGCGGCACTACTGCGAGGGTCCACTTGTCGCTGATGGTGGCCCTGAAACGGTTGGGCACATCCGGATCTGCCACTACCGACAGGTCGTCCCAGGGGTTCGACATCGTCCAATCCTGCACGCCGGATCCCCCTCCATCCACCCCATTTCCCGCCCCCACCGGCGGCCGTGACCGTTTCCCCTGTGTTTCTGCACCACCGGCGGTGCAGAAACACAGGGGAAACGCGTCGACGCAGGTCAGCGGGGTTGGCAGGTGGGGCAGGACCATGTGGTCCGGCCGCCCAGCGGGTAGACGTCGAGCTCGGTTCCGCAACGACCGCAGTGGGTCTGCTTGTAGACGTATCGGCCTTCGCCCGGCTCCAGGCGGGCGAGCGGTCGCGGCAGTTCACTCGTGGGCATCGTCACGATCCGCCCGCGGTGTGCTCCCAGCCTCAACTGGCTGACCGCCTCGGCCCAGATCGCCTCCACCTCCTCCGCGGAAACGTCACGGCCGGAGCGTCGGGGGTCGATCCCGACGATGTTGAGGATCTCGCTGCGGTACACGTTCCCGATACCGGCGACCACCGCCTGGTCCATCAGCAACAGACCCACCGGCTTGTCGCTCCGGGCCAGACGGTCGGCCATCCGTCGGGGGTCGGCCCCGCGGCGCAGGGGGTCCGGGCCGAGCGACGCCACCACGGCCGCCCGCTCCTCGGGTGTGACGAGCGCGCATCGCATCGGTCCGGTGAGATCCCAGGCGGCGTCGCTACCGGCGATCCGCACCCGTGTCGTGGGCTGCATCGCCTCCTCCGGAGAACGTCGGAACCACTTGCCGATCAGACCGAGGTGAACGTGGAGGATGTCGCCGCCCTCGTAGCGATGGAAGAGGTGCTTGCCCCACGCCTCGGTGCGGGTCAGTACCTGGCCGTCGAGCCGGTCGGCACCTTCGGCGAAGCGTTCCTGCGCGCTGCACACACGGACCGGTTGCCCCTTGAGGTCGGCGGACTGCTCGCGTGCGACGCGGTGGATGATGTGTCCCTCAGGCACCCCGCAACCCTGACAGACCCCACAGTGCCGACGACAAAACGCTGACGGCCCGTGACCTCGGCCGGTTCGGTGCTCGATCGAAACGCTCGGGTACGCTCCGGGCGCTGCCGACGTAGCCCAATTGGCAGAGGCACCAGGTTTAGGTCCTGGCCAGTGCGCGTTCGAGTCGCGCCGTCGGCACTGGGCCCGGCCCGTCGGAGCTCCGGCGGGCCGGCGCTAGTCTCCCGGCCATGGATCTCCCGTCCCTCGCGCCGATGATGAACAACCCGTCCGGTCTGGATCTCGGCGCTGCCGACATCTACAACCGGCTGCTGAAGGAACGCATCGTGTTCCTCGGCACCGACGTCAACGAC
>JAGQSN010000111.1 GCA_020439555.1 Acidimicrobiales bacterium
ACGTGATCACCGGCGTGATCAAGGCAAACCTACCGTGCACGATCGGGTTCAAGGTCAACCGTAAGGTCGACTCGCGGGTGATCCTGGACGCCAACGGTGCCGAGAAGCTGCTCGGCCACGGCGACATGCTCTACATCGGACCCTCGGCCCACTCGTCGCGGCGCGCGCAGGGTGCATTCGTGTCGGAAGACGAGATCCACCGGGTGGTCGACTACTTGGAGGCGCAGGGTGCGCGGCAGTCGTTCATCCCGGATCTGGTGCAAACCCAGACCGCGAGCAAGCGCGGCGCCAAGGACCGTGACGAGCTGTATGCGCAGGCGGTCGAGGTGGTGCTCGGCCAGCAGCGTGGCTCCGCGACGTTGCTGCAGCGCGCGCTCGCGGTCGGCTACACGCGAGCCACGCGCCTGCTGGAGCTGATGGAAGAGGACGGCCTGGTCGGCCCCTACAACGGTTCGAAATCGCGCGACGTGATGCTGACCCTCGAGGAGTGGCAGGCGCAGGAGGCGGCGATCGACGAGGAGCTGGAGTCGGACGCCGCGAACCCGCTGGATCCGGTCGGCGCCCGGCCCGACGACGAGCGGGCGCAGGGCTAGCCCTCCGGGCCAGCAGGGTGTGTCCGAACTTCGTCACATAGGTCGTCGAGCCATGCGGTTCGTTTGCAAGGAGCTGCGACGACTCGGCTTGTTGGTGGACATTCCGCCCGGAAGCGGATCGCGAACGGTCCGGGCTGACTACTAGAACCAGCGCAACCGCTCGAGGGCGCTATCACCGCTGAGTGGGGTCGACCCCCAGCCGGTCGCCGGCAAGTCCCGAACCGACATCGCCCACCCGTCGATCTTGTAGGTCCCCCGCCACGGAGCTACATTCCGTGTGGATGGGCGGGCACCGAAACCCGCTCCACAGCATTGGGCCGCAGGCCCGACTTCTGGCGGTTATCACGGGAGTTCCCATGGGCGCCCAGTCTGTTCCTCTGCGCAAGCCGCAGGCGTTCCACCTCGCCTGGGCCGTGCCGCTCGTGCCGATCGCGTTCGCGGTGTTCCTGATCTCGGCGCTCAGCTACTACCACGTCCAGCGCGCCGGGACGGCCGCCGACGGGTTACTGCAGGGCACCGTGGTGGGGCTCTACGATCTGCTCGGCTTCGTCCCGGCATTGATGCTGGGTGTGATGCTGCTGGTGTGGGGTTCCGTGTGGTTCCTGCACGGCGAGCTCGAGCGCCCGGTGTCGCGTCTGCTCAAGGTGCTCGCCCTGGTGGTCAGCCTCGCGGTGGTGGTCAACCTCGGCGAGGCCAACGCCGGGTGGTTGGGTGCGCAACTCGCGCGCCCGCTGGTCCAGGTGTTCGGCAGCGCGCTGAGCACGCTCCTCGCCGCGGTTGCGGCCCTCGCCTCGCTCCTGCTGGCCACGGACTTCTTCTTCTACCGGCACTTCGATGCGCTCCGCCATGCGCCGCTGCGGCGCGGTGACCGCGCGCTGGCGTGGGCTGGTGACGGAGTCGAAGCCAAGGCGGTCGAGGAGCTGCGCGCACTGTCGCTCGACGCGGAGCCCGCGGCTGTTGGCCGTGGACTGGCGGTGCTCGACGACGAACCTTCCGAAGACGAATACACCGAGTCGGCCGAGCCGCGCGACGAAGCGTCGTCGGACGGGGAGTACGAGGCCTTTGCCTCCGCCTATGCCCGCGCGTTTGCGGGTGCCGTTGCGGCGCCTGAGGACGAGGTTGTGGAGGAGGACGAGGTTGCGGAGGAAGAGGCCAGCCTCGATGGTCGGCGTCACGGCGACGAGGATGACGACGAGGACAGCGACGGCGAGGACGACGACGACGAATTCGAGGACGAGGACGAGGACGAGGACGAGGACGAAGACGAAGACGACGACGAGGACGACGATTTCGACGACGACGAAGAAGACGAGCTCGAGGACGACGACGACGACGACGACGACGACGGATTCGGCGACACGGACTTCGACGACGGCGATGAGTTCGAAGAGGACTTCGACGAGGACCTGGACGACGTCGAAGGTGACGACGACGACGATCGCCTCGCCGCCGAGATCCAACGGCCGGCGGTGGCGTTCCCCGGTGGCCAAGTCCCGCCGTACGGCCTGAGCGCCGCGAGCTCCGA
>JAGQSN010000112.1 GCA_020439555.1 Acidimicrobiales bacterium
CCTCCGACACGGAGCTGCTCCTGATCGCCGACGACACCGGCCTACCCGCCCTCTGCGCGGTGGCGGAGTCTCTCGCCCCCGGCCAGCGCGCCCGCGCCTTCATCGAGGTGGCCGACGAACGGGAACACCAGCCGATCAGCAGCGAAGCGACCATCGAGACCACCTGGTTGCACCGCGACGGCACCCCACCCGGGTTGTCCCCTGCACTCGTGGACGCCGTGCTGTCACTACCGACGCCGTCGTCGGCCACCTACGTGTGGGGCGGGGGCGAGAGTCGGATCATGACCCGGATCCGCAAGCACGTGCGGCGCGAGTGGGGACTCGCCCGTGAGCAGGTGGACCTGACCCCCTACTGGCGCCACAAGGACAGCCCCGTACCCACACCGGAGGACGACGAATGATCGCGAGCCGACGATCCACGAGCCGGGCCGTCCTGGCGATGGCGCTGGCGATAGCGCTGTGCGTTCTCGCCGTCTCGTGTTCGTCCGACACCGGCAACTCCGACTCCGGGTCCGGGCCGACCGCGGCCGGACAGTCCTGGTCCTTCACCGACGACCGCGGAATACGACACACACTGCCGGCCGTCCCGAAGACGATCGCCGCGCAGAGCGTCGCCGCCGGCGGCCTGTGGGAGTACGGCATCGTCGCGGACGGAGTGTTCGGTCCCTTGCGCCGTACCGACGGGACTCCCGATCCCGCCATCGGCATCGCGGATCCGGACGCCTTCGAGTCCCTCGGCGAGGTCGACAGCGAGATCAACCTCGAAGCGCTCGCTGCCCTCAAGCCGGACATCATCGTCACGTCCATGTGGGGCGACTCGAAGTTCTGGGGGATCTCCGATGACGAGGTGGACGAGATCGAGAAGATCGCTCCGATCGTCGGGATACGAGTAGAAGGCCGGACCCTCGACGAGCCCCTACGTCGCTACGCGGAACTCGCATCGTCACTCGACGCAGATCCGGCGAAGATCGACGCCGCACGCAAGAGGTTCGAGGACGCCTCGACGAACCTCGAGAGAGCCCTCGAAAGAAAGCCCGGACTTCGTTTCGTCGCTGCGTCGGGGACCCCGTCGGAGATGTACGTCGCGTACCCACCGGGTTTCCCCGACCTGGCGTACTTCGACAAGCTCGGAATGGACATCGTCGAACCCGAAGCCCATACGACGAGCGGAGGATTCTGGGAGACGCTGAGCTGGGAGCAGGCCGACAAGTACCCGGCCGACGTGATCCTCGCGGACGCCCGCGGAGGCACGCTCGCTCAGATCCTCGACTTCCTCCCACCGACCGCTCGCGCTCTTCCCGCGGTGAAGGCCGACCAGTTGATCCAATGGAAGGCAGCACAGGCGTACGGCTACGGCGCGTCGGCTCGGATCGTCGAGGAACTCGCCGCTGCTGTTCGGCGGGCGGAGCGAACCTCGGCGTCCTGATTTCCCGGGTGGACGGTCGACGGGGCCGTCCACCCGGGAGGCGGGGTAGAACGTCGCGATGGCAGCTTCGGTCGCTCACCCCGAGACGTTTCCCCCATTCGCTGTCGCGTGCGGTGAGGAGGGGTCGGATCCGCTGGTTCTGCACGGAGGACGGGAGGTTCGTGTCGACGAGTTCGCCGCCAGCGGCCACTACGACCGCGTCGAGAACGACCTCGCGGACGTTGCCTCGCTCGGCATCTCCGTCTGGCGCTACGGGATGCCGTGGCGCCTCACCGAACCCGAACCCGGTGTCTACGACTGGGCGCTCTGGGACCGTGCGTTCACCGCGTGCGCCCAGCACGATCTCACTCCCGTCGTCGACCTGTGCCACTTCGGTCTGCCCGACCATTACGCCGGCTTCTGCGATCCCGCATGGGTCGAGGGGTTCTGCCGCTACGTCGACGCCTTCCTCGACCGCTATCCGGGCCCGCGCTGGTTCACGCCGATCAACGAACCGGGCATCACAGCACAGTTCTCCGCCCGGTTCGGGATGTGGAACGACCGGCGCACCGGCGACGACGACTACTTCGTCGCGCTCGGCAACATCACCCTGGCCAACCTCGAGGCTCTCGCCCGGGTCCGCGGGGATCGGGACGGGTGGTGGATCGGCTCGGAAGGTTTCGGGTGCCACATCGCGGATGCGGACGACGAGGAAGGCCTGGCGCAGGCTACCCGTGAACGTGAACTCGAACAGGCCGTGTGGGACCTGCATCTCGGCGTGGAACCGGCAGGTGCGGCGTCACGTCTGTTCGACGTGGTGGACGACTCCGTCCTGAGCCGGATCGAGGGATTGGCGCGATCCGTGCCCACCGACCGCACAGTCGCGGGCCACGACATCTACCCGATCAGCGTGGCTCCCCACGGGACGCGCGCTGCACGGCCGGTGTCGATCGCTGAGCGCGTCGCTGCCTACGACGAGGAGGCTCGCAGGTGGCACGACCGCTACCAGCGGGCCTTCTGGGTGTCTGAGACCTCGAACCTCGGTCTCGCTGTCGACGAGGGCCCCGAGTGGCTGGACGCTCTCGTCACGACCCTCGACCGGCTGACCGCCGACGGCCTCCCGGCACGCGGCATCTGCTGGTACAGCCGCGGTGACCAGTACGACTGGGACACAGCGTTGCTCACCCCGATCGGCACGGTCACCGAAGTGGGCCTTTTCGACGAGGCCCGCAGACCGCGACCCGTCGCGGAGGTCTACTCCAAGCTCGCCGAGCAACGGGCCGAGTGATCGACGGGCGGTCGTTTCGACAAGCTCAACGAC
>JAGQSN010000113.1 GCA_020439555.1 Acidimicrobiales bacterium
AGACCCAGCCGATGCTGCGCTGCTGCCGCTTCAGGAACCGGGCATCGAGCGCGAACCAGCCCCCGGTGTGGTCCTGGACCTTGGCCGAGATCACCGCGTGGGTGTGCAACTGCGGATCCACGGTACGAGAGGTGTGTTGTCGGAACAGCGCTGCCGTGATCCCGAGCGTGTCGACCTGGAGCACCCCGTCGGTGCCCCGGCGTGTCACCGCGCCATGGCGCTGGAACCAGCCCATCGCTGCCTCCACCGCCGCGTCATGGGCGGCGAGGACCTCGGCGCGCACCCACGGATCCGGCGACAGCGCCCACAGCACCGACACCGACTTCGGAGCCGAGAACGTCGCATCGAACCCTCGCGCCGACGCGTCCCCGAACCGACGGCCGAGCCGCTCACCGGACCGGGGATCGGACGCCTCGAGTAGCGATCGCAGATCCGTCCCATCCACCGGGCCGGCCAGACCAAGAGCGGCGCAACCATCGCCCCACCACCGGCCTGGCGGCTCGTCCGGATCGAGGTAGTAGTCCACCGGTCCACGGACGGAGCCCAACCGGTCCCGGTCCTCGGCCAGCCCGGCGTAGTAGGCGAGCAGCCCGCCGACCTTCGCCGCCGGCACCTTCAGCGTCGTCACCCGCATCACGACGACCACCATCCACACCGAGGTCGTGCGAACGGTCGTGCCAGAGGTCGCGTTCGCCCACCCGTTGGCACGAATGCACTCGTCTGCTCCATACCTACGTAGGCCGATTCGGAGCCCGAAAACCGCGCAGAAACTTCATTTTCGGCCGGGACCAGGGCTGGGTCGGAGCGCTGTGTCGTCGTTCGGGATGGCGGCGAGAGGCGCTGGCGGAGCGAAGTCGCTTCGTTGAGCAGCCACAGGCTCGTAGCGTCGACTCGCGTTGCGGGACGCGGACACCGCACCAAGGTGCGAGATGTCGATCAGTTACTAAAACTGATGGAAAGCGACGGATCCCGCAATCAGTTGACAGCGGAAGGCCGAATGGAGGAGCCTGGCGTGCGCATGCGGACGCTGATCTGGCACGAGCTGCCCGACTACTTGCTCTCTCGTGGGACGACGTCGTTCACCACCGAGGAGGCCGCGGATCTGGTCGGTGGCTCGCGCCCTGCGGCGCACCAGGGGCTCCAGCGGCTGATTCGAAAGGGTGAGGTGTTCTCGCCGGCTCAGGGGTTCTACGTACCGATTCCGCCCGAGTACCGGGCCTGGGGTGGGTCGATCCCGGCCGCCGAGTTCATCGACCAGATGATGCGCCACCTCGACCGTCGGTACTACGTCGCCCTGTTGTCGGCCGCCGAGATCCATGGTGCTGCCCACCAGCGGCCTCAGGTGTTCCAGGTGATGGTCGACAAGATGCTCCGCAATCGTGATCACGGGAGGGCGCGTCTCCGGTTCTTCGTGAACGGACGCATTGACGACATCCCGACGGTGAAGAGCCGCACCCGCACCGGCGACATCCTGGTTTCCACGCCCGAGGCGACTGCGCTCGATCTGGTCACCCGGCCGCTCGATGCTGCGGGCCTCGACAACGTCGCCACCATCCTCATCGAACTGGTCGAGGACGAGAAGCTGGACCCCATCGAACTGGCGAAGGTCGCCGAGCACTTTCCCGTGGCCACCGTGCATCGGTTGGGTTGGCTGCTCGACACCTTCACCGAAGGCTTCGACTCGGAGCCCTTGGCAGCGCTGGTCGGTGCAGGGTCGGTCACGGCCCTCGATCCGCAGGCCGGTCGACGAGGCACGATCGATCGGCGGTGGAGCCTCATCGTGAACCGACAGATCGAGCCGGACGTGTGATCACCTCGACGCAACTCACGCACTGGTCGACCGTCGTCCCCTGGATCAGCGGCGATCAGGTCGAGCAGGACCTGGTTCTCTCACGCCTCATCGTCGAGGTCGCGCAGGACCCCTACCTCGGGGACGAGTTGGTGTTCCGAGGTGGAACCTGCTTGCACAAGCTCTACGACACCGGCCTGGCCCGCTACAGCGAGGACCTCGACTACGTCCGGCGAAGCGGTGGGGGCATCGGTAATCTCACGCGTGCGGTGACGGCGATCGGCGAGCGGCTGGGCATGGACGTTCGGACCAAGATCGGCCGCCACCCCAAGATCTTCCTGCGAGCTCCGTTCGAATCAGGGGCAGGGACGATGCGCGTCAAGGTCGAGGTGAACACGTTCGAACGGGCCCCGGCCCGGCCGCTGACCCACGTCCACCACACGGTCTCGTCGCCCTGGTTCACCGGAGAAGCTGACGTCCAGACCTTCGACCTGGCTGAGCTCGTCGCCACGAAGATCCGGGCCCTGTTCCAACGCTCGAAAGGTCGCGACCTCTTCGACCTCTGGCTTGCCATCACCCGGCTCGGCGTCACCCCGGACGATCTCGTCGCATCCTTCGGTCCCTACCGGCCCGACGGGTACACCGCTCGCCGAGCCGAACTCAACCTCCGCGAGAAGCTCGACAACGAAGGGTTCCGCCGGGACCTCATCCCACTCGTCGGCGCGTGGCCAGACGGCTACGACATCGACGAAGCCGGGGAACTCGTCATCGGCGAGGTGCTCCCGCTGCTCTGAGCGGAGCGACGACGGCGTCGACGTGGGATCGGCGATCATGCGAGACGAACGGCTGAGACCACTCCTCCCTCACCGGACAGCCACAGGGTCGAACCCTCGATCCGCGCGTCGACCTCACCGGGCAGCGGCAGCTGGACGACCCAGGCCCTGCAGGCGTCGTCGGCCGTGTCCCCGATGGTGATGGCGCCATCGGCGATGGACCATGGCCTGACCTCTCGGCACCCGCTCGCCGAGATCTCGACCGTGCCGTCATCTGAGAACGTCGCGGCCCATCCCCTGGCGTCCTGCCCTTCCCACATGCCTACGACGTCGTCGGTCGTGGCCGCCTCGCCGACCCGGTCGAAGCGACGAAGCACCCATGGCAGGCTGTCGCCACCTTGGCCGGAAGCGGGGTGGAGTTGGAGCTGGTCGCTGGCACCGTCGGGCCGGCCCAGCCGCAGCCCTTCGCTCAGATCAGCCTGGAGGTCGAACGGCGGCGGCGAGCACGAGCTCGTCTCCGGGCCGCGCAGGTCGTATCCGGTGAGGACGTCGTCGTCGACGGTCCAGCTTCCCTCGAAGGTGCCGCAGGCACCGTTGTCACCTTGCACCGTGCCGTCGTCGTGGAGCTCGATCCAGGCCATGCCCGTGGAGGCCTGGACCCCGGGCATGCCCCGCACGATCCACCGGCCGCCCACGAGATCATCGAAGCCCGACGGCATCGAGCCGATGTCCCGTCGCAGCCAGGCCAGGCGATCACCGTCGCGGAGCCATAGGGATGCCGCGAACCAGCGGATCTCCCAGGGGCCTGCGCCGGTCAGACCGAGGACGTCGCTCGCGCAGGCAGGGACGTTCAGGCCGTCGGAATCGAGCGACCATGGGACCGGCGCCGCGCACGGGGTCTCCCCGTCGATCGTCTCCTCCCCGATCTGCAGGGTCGAGCCATCGGCCGTAATCCACCGACCGGTGACCGCCGTGTCGTCGGCGACCGGATCCAGATCGTCGAACGACGTGAGCTCGATCCACGGCACCGCGGCATCGGGTGTCCCCGAGCGCAGGCGCAGACCGCCGGAGGTGATCTCTGAGGGGCCCGGCACCGGATCGCTGGCCAGGAGGCCGACGATCAGCTCCGGGGTACCCACCAGCGAGGATCCCTCCAGTCGGTCGCATCCATCCGGTCGGCCGTCCAGGTCGTCGATGTCGAGTGCCCGACCATCCCACCTCCACGAGGCGATGAACGGTCCACATCCAGTGCTCCCCACGACCGATCCGTTCGGTCCGAAGGAGACCCACTCCGGTTCGCCCCCGACGACCGGGTCACCCCCCATCGCCGTCAGGATCCACGGCGATGCCGTGAGCTCGACCGTTTCGATCGGCCCGGCGGAACCGCGATCTGCGCCCCGCTCTCCGTCGCCGAGGGCTCGGGCAGCAACCAGAGACACACCGATGACAACCAGCACCAGGAGCGACGCGGCCACAACCCGGCCGCGTCGCCGGTGCCGATCGACGCGACGGAGGATGTCGGCGGCGCCGAACCCGGGTGGCGGCCCTTCAGCTGCTCGGCGCAACCGTTCGGTCAGGTCGGTCATCGGGGGACCTCCTCGGGTTCATCTCGATCGATTACGGCCCGGTTATCAAGGAGACCCGAGGCTCTCAGCTTGGCGAACGCTTGCGACGTGGTCGCCTTCACCGTGCCGGGGGCGACGCCGAGCAGAGCGGCCGTGCTGGCTACGTCATAGCCGAGGTAGTACCGGGCGACCACGACGGCCCGCTGACGGGCTGGAAGAGCGGCCGCCGCAGAGCGCAGCGCAACGACGTCTGCAGCGTCGGCGTCCAGATGGGCGTCGGCTGTGGGTGATCCGGCCCTCGACCGCCGGTTGGCGCGCCACTCGGCCGACTGGCGTCGACCCCAGGACGCAGCGAGGTTGAAGCCGACCCGGAACACCCAGGCCTCTGGATCGTCTGCGGTGCGGACCTCCGGCCAGCGCTGCCAGGCGCGCACCAACGCATCCTGGGCAAGTTCCTCGGCGACCTCGCGGCGCCCGGTGGCAAGTGTGAGCGCGCCCACCAGCCGCTCCCGCACTGCTTCGACGAGGGCCTCGGGCCCGTCCAGTTCCATCGTCGACAAGACGCACCTCCCGCCCCGGAGGTTTAGCCGGACAGCGAATGAATCCCGGGAAGTATCCGGTCGATTGTCATCGCCTCGTCACGTTGCGGCCCAATGCGCTGCGAAGCGAAGCGCGGTGCCGGCGGGCCGCTCGAAGGTCCGGCGGAACGGAGTGATGAAGATGGACCGAACGGGCACCGCTGTGCCAGGAGCTGTGCCAGCAGCCTCTGTTCTTCGGCTGGAGACCGCCGCTGACCTGGGTGTTCTCTGGTCGACGACCGACCGATGGCGCACCTTGCCAAGGTGAGGGTCGCCGGTTCGAATCCGGTCGTCCGCTCGGA
>JAGQSN010000114.1 GCA_020439555.1 Acidimicrobiales bacterium
AAGCTGCGCCCCGCCTTCGACAAGGAGGGCACGATCACGGCCGGTAACGCCAGCCAGATCTCCGACGGTGGCGCTGCTCTCATCGTGATGTCGAAGGCGAAGGCAGAGGCCCTCGGCGTGACCCCGCTCGCGGAGATCGTCGGCTACGGCCAGGTCGCCGGCCCGGACGCCTCGCTGCTCCACCAGCCGTCGGGCGCCGTGAACGCGGCGCTGGCGAAGGCCGGCAAGTCCGTCTCCGACGTCGACCTGTTCGAGCTCAACGAGGCGTTCGCCGCGGTCGGCATCGCGTCGATGCGCGACCTCGGCATCACCGACGAGGTCACCAACGTCAACGGTGGCGCCATCTCGATCGGCCACCCCCTCGGCATGTCCGGCGCCCGGGTCACGCTGACCCTGGCGCTCGAACTCGCCCGCCGCGGCGGTGGCCTCGGCGCCGCTGCCCTCTGTGGTGGCGGCGGTCAGGGCGACGCCATCCTCATCCAGGTCGCCGGCTGATCGGCTGACCCGGAACCAACCTCACGGCAGGGCTCTGCGACCTTCCAGAGCCCTGCCGAGGGTCAGTTCGTCCGCGTACTCGAGATCTCCGCCGACGGGTAGACCGCTCGCGATCCGGGTGACGGTGATGCCGAGCGGGCCGAGCAGCCGACCGAGGTACATGGCCGTCGCCTCGCCCTCGATGTTCGGGTTAGTGCAGAGGATCACCTCTGCGACGCCTTCCGGTTCGAGCCGCGCGAGCAGTTCCTTCACCCGCAGCTGATCAGGCCCGATCCCCTCGATCGGGCTGATCGCACCCTGGAGGACGTGGTACCGGCCCTTGAACTCGCCGGTCTTCTCGACGGCGACCAGATCCTTCGGTTCCTCGACCACACAGAGGAGCGTGGCGTCTCGGCGGTCGTCAGCGCAGATGCCGCACAGGTCACCCTCGGCGAGGTTGAAGCACCGCTGGCACCAGGCGACCTTCGCCTTGGCGTCGTCGATCGCCCTCGCCAGGCGCCGCGCATCCTCGGCAGGGACCTTCAGGAGGTGGAACGCGATGCGTTGGGCCGACTTGGGCCCGACTCCGGGCAGTCTCCCGAGTTCGTCGATCAGGTCCTGGACCGGACCCGCGTACGCGCCTGCCACCTAGATTGCCGACGAGGTCATGAGCCGAACAGGTCAGCTATGCCCAGACCACCGAGCCCGAGCGAACCGGCCTGGAGGTCGTTGACCTGCTGGACTGCGTCACGAAGGGCGGCGAGCACGAGATCCTGGAGCATCTCCACATCGTCCGGGTCCACGGCGGACGGGTCGATGTGCACCGACCGGAACTCCATTCCACCCGTGACCACGACCTTCACGGCGCCACCGCCGGCGTGAGCCTCGATCTCGGTGGCTGCCGCCTGCTGCTGCGCGGCGAGCATCTGGGCCTGCATGTTCGACGCCTGCTCCATGAGGGAACCGAAGTCGATCCCCCCGTCCGTGCCAAGAAGCGCGGAGAGGGGATCGGGCTCGGTTCCGCTCGGACCGACACGTCCGATGCCGTCGTCGGGGAGGCCGCTGCTCTGCACGATTCGATCAGGTGTGAGATCGGGGGTGAGGGGTTCGTCTGACGTGCTCACGGGTCCTCCTCGTCGTCGGGTGGTCCCGAGCCTACGGACCCGAACCGGTGCTCGGCGACGCGTCTCGGGGATCGGACTTCAGCGTCCGTCACCTTCGAGGAGTTCGGCACCCGGGAACGCTTCGGTGAGCGCCTGGATGCCCCCGGTCGGCGCGTCCGGGGCGTCCTCGAGGTCGTGGACGTCTCCACCGTCGAGCACGTCGTCCTCCCGCTCGGGCGTGCGACTCGGTCCGGCAGGCGAACCGACCGGCGAAAATGCCGACGAACCGGGGTCGTTGTCGTCGACCACGAGCCTGAGCGAGATCGTGGCGGAGAGAGCGGTCGACAGAGCCGCTTCGACCTCCGAACGCTTCTGCTCGCATTTCTGACGATGGACGTCGTTGGGGAGGGCGAGCACGGCGGTCGTTCCGTCCACGCCGACGAAGCGCCCGACGCTGAACATCGCCTTCGTCAGTCCGCCGAGCGTGGGGAGAACGTCTGCGGTCCATGTTCGTTCGAGCGTCGCCAGATCCGTGCCTGACCCGCTCGACGCAGCAACGGGCGCTGCCGGGGGCTCGGAGGGGATGGCCTTTGGAACGTCGGGCGCCTGCTTGCGCCTCCCGCCCGCAGGCGGTGTGGGAGGTACCGGAGGCGCCGGAGGTGGCGGAGCGCTTCCAGCTCGGGAAGCCGCCAGGGCAGCGCGCGCGCCGGCAGCACCGCTCGGCCGGCCGGACGTCGGTGCCGGCGCAGCGGTGGGTGCCGAAGCAGCGGTAGGTGCTGGCGCAGCGGTAGGTGTCGGCGACTCTGGCGGGGCGGCACCGCCGCTCGGGGCCACGCCGCTCGCCACCGCGGCTTCGAGCCGTGCGACCCGCTCGGCCAAGGCGGCGACGTCCCCGGATCCGGCTCCGGCATCGACGCGGGCGAGCTTCACCAGCGCGACCTCGAGTGGAATGCGCGGGTCCGGGGCTTGGCGCATCTCCAACAGGGCGTCACCGACAGCTTCGAGCGCCCTCGTCGTGGAGCGGTCGCCCAACTGGTCGGCCCACGCCCGGACCTGCTCGACGTCGCCAGGAGGAAGGTGGTCGGTGGACGCTCCCATCCGCACGAGGAACACGTCACGAAGCCGGGAGAGCAGCGTCTCGCCGAGGACGCGGGGGTCCCGGCCGGACGCGATCGCGTCGGCCACAGCCACGAGCGCACGTCCCGAGTCGCCGGCTGCGATCGCGTCGAGCAGATCGGAGAGGGAGTCCGCTTCGTCGATCACGCCACCGGCAGCCGCGACCTGATCCAACGCGGAGAGGGTGTCGCGGGCCGATCCGCCGCCGAGGCGCACGACGTGGTCGATGACCTCGGGACCGAGTTCGAGACCCGCGTCGTGGATCACCCACGCGACGTGCTCGGCCAGTTCGTCGGCAGGCAGCAGGTGGAAGTCGTACTGCTGCGTGCGGCTCTTGATCGTGGGCAGCACCTTCTGCGGGTCGGTGGTGGCCAGCACGAACACGACATGCGCGGGCGGTTCCTCGAGCGTCTTGAGCAGCGCGGCGGACGCCTGCGCCGTCAGCATGTGGACCTCGTCGAGGATGTACACCTTCGTGCGTCCCGGTGAGCCGAGGTTCACCCGACCGATCAGGTCCCGGACATCACTCACACCGTTGTTGGAGGCGGCGTCGAGCTCCTGGACGTCGTAGGAGGTGCCGGAGTCGATCGCCTGGCAGCTCTCACACGTGCCGTCCGGTTCGCCGTCCTGGAGGTGCTCACAGTTGAGCGCCTTGGCGAGGATGCGGGCCGTGGAGGTCTTGCCGGTGCCGCGTGGCCCGGTGAACAGGTAGGCGTGTCCGACCTTGTTGTCCCGCACTGCGTTGCGCAGGGCTCGGACGACGTGCTCCTGGCCACGAACGTCGCTGAATCGACGTGGTCGGTATCGGCGGTACAGCGACTGGTAGGCCATCGGCGTCACCCTACCGATCGCCGCCGTGGGCCTGCCCCGCCCGCGGATGCGGCCAGGCCTCGCCGGGGACTAACGTGTCCGGGTCCTCACCCGCAGGTGGTGGCCGGGTCCTGTGCAATCGCAGCCCGTGAACCGAGTCAGGGTCGGAAGGCAGCAGCTCTCAGCGGAGTCTGTGGTGTGCCGCAGTCA
>JAGQSN010000115.1 GCA_020439555.1 Acidimicrobiales bacterium
CGACTGGGACGACGACCAGTACCAGACCGGGATGCGCTGCACCGTCGTGACCGACGAACGGACCTACGAGGTGACCGGCGAGGTCCTGTCGCTCATCCCCCTCCGGCACCGCCGCACCACCGCGGACGGCGAGGTCGTAGCGACACGCATCACCGAGGCGATGACCCGATTCCGTTGTGACGGCCACATCGGCATCGGTATGAGCGAGTACCTCGACCCCCTCGACCCCGACACCGGGAAGGTGCTCGGCCCCCTCCACTGAGAGGCCCTTTCGCTTCGCCCCGGCCGGGAGCGGGCTGCGACACTTGGCGCATGACCTCCGAGCTGCCGAACATCAAGATCCCGACCGACCTCCTCCCAGCCGACGGGCGTTTCGGTTGCGGTCCGTCCAAGGTTCGGCCCGAAGCCATCGAGGCGCTCGCCGCTCAGTCCGGGGACTACCTCGGCACCAGCCACCGCCAGCCGACCGTGAAGTTCATGGTCAGCCGTCTGCGCAACGCCGTCGCGGAACTGCTGACGTTGCCCGACGGTTACGAGGTGATCCTCGGCAACGGGGGCACGACCGCATTCTGGGACGCCCTCACCTTCGGGATGATCGACAACCGGAGCCAGCACCTCAGCTTCGGCGAGTTCTCGTCGAAGTTCGCACAGTGCGCCACCGCTGCACCGTTCCTCGCCGACCCGTCGGTCATCGAGGCGCCCGCGGGCAGCGCCCCCGAGGCCTCCGCCGAAGCCGGGATCGACCTGTACGCGCTCACCCACAACGAGACCTCCACGGGCGTCGCCATCCCGATCGTCCGTCCATCCGGGACCGACGACGGCGCTCTCGTAGCGGTCGACGCCACATCGGCCGCCGGTGGCCTCATGTTCGACTCGGCCGAAACCGACGTCTACTACTTCGCACCCCAGAAGTGCCTCGCGTCCGACGGTGGCCTGTGGATCGCAGCCGTGTCGCCCGCGGCGGTCGAGCGGATCGAACGGATCGCCGCTTCGGACCGTTGGATCCCGGCATCGCTCGACCTCAAGATCGCTCTCGACAACTCCCGCAAGGACCAGACCTACAACACCCCTGCCCTCGCCACGGTGTTCCTTGCGGTCCACCAGATGGAATGGATCAACACCTACGGGGGCCTGGGTTTCTCGTCGGGTCGCAGCGCCGCCTCCGCCGAGATCATGTACGGCTGGGCCGATGCCAGCGACTACGCCACACCCTTCGTGACCGACCCGGCCCTGCGATCCAAGGTCGTTGCGACCATCGACCTCGACGACGCGGTCGACGCGAACACTGTGTCGAAGGTGCTGCGGGCCAACGGGATCGTCGACACCGAGAGCTACCGGAAGCTCGGCCGCAACCAGCTCCGTATCGCCATGTTCCCGGCGATCGACAGCGAGGACGTCGCCCAGTTGACCCGCTGCATCGACCACGTGGTTGCCGAGCTCCGCTCCTGACCAACTCTCAGGCTCCCGCCAGGGTTCTGCCAGCCCCGGGTGGTGGTGTCGGGGCAATCCCCTACCCCTAGGAGCTCCCATGCGTAGATCGCTCACCCTCCTGGCGACGGCTCTCGTCGTGCTCGGAGTCACCACAGCCTGCGAACCAGACCCCGGCCCGACCGGCCTGTACCGCGGAATCCAGGCCGACATCTCCCCCGTCGTCACCCCCAAGAACTCAGGCGTCGTGTGGGGTGGCGCCCCGGTGATCGACCCCAACTACGGAGGCACGCTCTACGAGGGAACGCCGATCGAGATGCAGGACCCCCGACCTGCAGCCGTCGACGGACGCCAGCCGCTGCGCTACTGGGAAGCCGATCCCGACAACGGCGTGACGAACCGACCGGCGATCGTCTGGATCCACGGCGGCGGGTTCGCGAAGGGCATCGACTCGATGTACGGCCTCGCCAACAGCACCGGCAAGGAGTACGCACAGCGGGGCTACGTCAGCTTCTCGGTCGAGTACCGAATGGACACGACGGTCATGGCGCCGACCACCACGAGCCTCTGCCAATGGGTGCAGGACAACGTCGACCCCGACGACCCGGTGTGGGTGGAGCGCAAGGACACCTGCGCGGCCAACATCACGGCCGCACAGCGTGACGTCCTGGCGTTCGTCCGCTACCTGAAGGCGAACGCTTCGACCTTCGGCATCGACCCCGGCAAGATCGCCGTCGCAGGGTTCTCAGCCGGCGCGGTCACGGCGTCGAACACGGCATTCCAGTGGGACGACGTCGGCACGGTCGCCTACTTCCCGGGCGATGACAAGTCACCGTTGGACTCTCGCCCCAACGCTGCGATCGGCGCGTCGGGTTGCACGTTCAACTTCGACTCTCCCACCGGAGCCCCCGACACCGCTGACATCTCGGACGCACCGACATCGTTCATCGCATCCGAGTTCGACCAGGCCGTGAACTACCAGTGTTCGGTCCTGTCGACCCAGGCAGCCCGCGACGCCGGCCTCGTCGCCGAACTCACGTCCTATTGCGGCGAGTCCGGCCATGCAAACACGCTGTACAACCAGCACAAGGCCGAGACCGACGAGCAGTGGACCACGTTCCTGGTCCGCCAACTCGCCATCTACTCGGGGACCCGCGAGCCCACGGCTGCCCCGTTCTGCCCCTGACCGACAGAACCGGCGCTCGTTCCGGGGTCTGGTCGACCCTACGACCCGACCCCGGAACCGACCCTTTCCGCACAATGGTCCCCGATCCGTTCCGGCTGCCAGGAAGCTGCCAGGAAGGCCTGTTGTATTGGCACGGTCAACCGACCTGAGGAGTAGGCAATGCGTAGAACGTTCATCCTCTTGGCAACGGCTCTCGTCGCGCTGGGCATCACCACCGCATGCGAACCCGACCCCGGACCCACCGGGCTGTACCGCGGGATCCAGGCCGACATCACCCCGGTCGTGACACCACAGAACGCCGGTGTCGTCTGGGGTGGAGCCCCGCCCATCGACCCGAACTACGGGGGGACCCTCTACGCCGGAACCCCCAAGGAGACCCAGGATCCACGCCCCGCACTGATCAACGGCCGAGAACCGCTGCGCTATTGGGAGGCGGACCCCGACAACGGCCTGACGAACCGCCCCGCGATCGTCTGGATCCACGGCGGCGGTTTCGCGGTGGGCATCAACGCGATGTACGGACTCGCCGCCGACACGGGCGCAGAGTACGCGCAGCGCGGTTACGTCACGTTCTCGGTCGAGTACCGCATCAACACGACGCTGGTCGGCACCAAGGCGCTCTGCCAGTGGGTGCAGGACAACATCGACTTCAACGATCCGGTCTGGGTTCAGCGCAAGGAGACGTGCCACGACAACCAGACGGCAGCGCAGCGTGACGTGCTGGCATTCGTCCGCTACCTGCGTGCGAACGCTTCGACCTTCGGCATCGACCCCGGCAAGATCGCCGTCGCAGGGTTCTCGGCAGGCGCCGTCACCGCATCGAACGTCGCCTTCCAGTGGGACGATCCCGGCACCGTCAAGTACTTCGTCGGCGACACGAAGTCGGTCGCCGATTCCCGGCCGCAGGCAGCCATCGGAGCCTCCGGATGCACCCCGAACTGGGATGCCTGGGGCGTGCCGCCGACCACGGTCGACAGCAGTGACATCCCGACCTCGTTCATCGCATCCCGCTACGACCAGGCCGTCGACTACACCTGCTCGGCGCTGACCGCCACAGCAGCAGCCGATGCCGGACTCGTGGCCGAGCTGACCTCCTACTGCGACGAGGGTCTCCACGCGAAGGACCTCTACGAAGAGCACAAGGAAGCCACAGACGAGCAGTGGACCACGTTCCTGGTCCGCCAGTTGGGCATCTACTCGGGAACACGTGAGCCCACGGAACCTGAGATCTGCACCAACTGAGGACCGGTTTCGACTCCGCTTCGCTCACTCAACCATCGGTCGTCCCCCGA
>JAGQSN010000116.1 GCA_020439555.1 Acidimicrobiales bacterium
CCGAGGTGTACATCCTCGTGCTGCCCTTCTTCGGCATCATCACCGAGGTCCTGCCCGTCTTCTCGCGGCGACCGGTGTTCGGTTACCTGGGATTGGTGATGGCGACCATCGCCATCGCCGCTCTCTCGGTCGGCGTGTGGGCGCACCACATGTTCGCGACCGGTGCGGTGCTCCTGCCGTTCTTCTCGGCGGCTTCGATGCTCATCGCGATACCTACCGGAACGAAGCTTTTCAACTGGTTGGGCACGATGTGGGGAGGTCGGATTTCCTTCACCACCTCACTCCTCTTCGCGGCCGGGTTCATGGGCACCTTCGTGATGGGCGGGGTGACCGGCGTGATGCTCGCCGCTGCTCCGATCGACTTCCACGTCACCGACTCGTACTTCGTCGTCGCCCACTTCCACTACGTGTTGTTCGGCGGGTCGGTGTTCGCCCTCTACTCCGGCATCTACTACTGGTTCCCGAAGGTGACCGGCAGGTTGCTGCACGAGGGCTGGGGAAAGCTCCACTTCTGGATGACCCTCGTCGGTTTCCATCTGACGTTCCTCATCCAGCACGTGCTCGGCCTCGAAGGGATGCCAAGGCGAGTGGCCGACTACCTGCCCGGCGACGGCTTCACTTTCATGAACCAGGTTTCCACGGTCGGTTCCTTCCTGCTCGGCGCCTCGACGCTTCCGTTCCTCTGGAACGTGTGGCGATCGCTCCGGCGAGGCGAGGTCGCGGGGAACGACCCGTGGCAGGGCCACACACTCGAATGGGCAACGACCTCGCCGCCGGACCCCCACAACTTCACCGAACCACTGCCGCCGATTCGCTCGAACCGGCCGCTGTGGGATCTCGCCCACCCGGATCATCCGGAGACCTCCCATGGCTGACCGCGACCTCCCGGCCGAGGTGGATTACCGCAAGGACCGGCGTGTGACCTGGAAGGTGTTCGCCGGTATCGCGGGGATCCTCGCGGCCCTCACGATCGCCTACCTGCCTTCGGAGGAAGCCGCGGGGATCGTGATGCTCGCCGTGGCGACCTTGCTCGCCGTCGTGTGCGGAGTGTTCCTCTGGCGTGCCGCGGCGCGGATCGACGAAGGACCCGGCGAGGAAGAGGAGACAGGGGTCGAGTTCCTGCCCACCTCCAGCCCATGGCCCTTCGGGATCGGTCTAGGGGCGACCCTCGTGCTCAACGGTCTGCTCATCGGCACCTGGTTCCTGGTGCCCGGCGTCGCTCTGCTCGGCGTGTCGATCGCCGGTTTCGCCAGGCAGTCCCGCCACCGTTTCGATCGCTAGACCGGCGGATCTCCGAGGAGCAGTTGCACCGGAGCCATTGCTGGGTCGAACCCTTCCTCCCAAGGCAGGTTCCCCGTTCGGTCCGGCCAGGTGAGCTGCACCATCGAGAAGCTGGTCTCCGCCTTCCCGGCGATGCGCTGGTGCTCGGCCAGCGCTGGCAGCATGCCGACCGCGGCGGCAGCCTCCACCGGGAGGAAGGCGCAGGGTTGGCCACCGTCGAGCAGCCCGATGAAGGCAGCCCCGATCGGGAACTCGGTCCCGCCGGCCAGGGCGTCGGCAACCATGCCGAACAGCCCGCGGCAGGTGACGGGCTTGAGGCCGAACACGCACACCTCCGGGAACCCGAACCGGTCGGTGAAGCCGACCGTGTAGCTGTAGGTCGGAAGCGGCGGATCGATGTCGCCCCGTGCCCGGACGGCGTCCATCGCCCAACCATCCTGTTCGAGCATGAACTCGATCTTGTCCCGGGCGCTCATGTTCCGATCCGGGAAGACGTCGTCGCTCACGAAGCTCCCTCCGCTGAGGCGGTGTCGTCGGTATCGCCGATGTCGGAGGATTCAGGTGCGCCGTGCAGCAACCTCCCGGGGATCTCCTTCCAGTGGACCCTGCTCGTTGTCAGCAGACCGTCACGTGCCGACAGTTCCTTGCAGAGCCGATACGTGGCGAACGCGACGATCGGTGGGATCACGAACACAGCGAAGCGCAACGTCCAGAGCACGGCGTTCACGGACAATCCGAAGGTCGTGGAAACGACATCGGAAGCGCCACCGAGGAAGCACAGGGCGTAGAACGTGAAGGTCGCAACCCCTAGCGCAGTGCGTACCGGTCGCTGGCGGGGACGGTCGTCGAGGTGATGGATCGCGTGGTCGCCGGTGACGCGCGCCTCGAGGAACGGCCATGCGTACAGGAGCGTGAAGGTGACACCGGCCAACAGCACCCCTGGGAAGAAGGGGTTCGGGATCTCGAATCCGAACGCACGGATCTCCCAGCCGGGCATGATCCGCAGCGCGCCGT
>JAGQSN010000456.1 GCA_020439555.1 Acidimicrobiales bacterium
GTGCCACTTGCCGTCGTAGTGCGTGTCGTAGCCGGCGGCCCGGAACCAGTTGCCGAGGGTAGGCACCTCGTGAGGGCGCATCCAGCGCATGCGCGAATCGTCGGCCATCTTGCCGAGCCCGTCGGTCTGGGTGACGCCGTGGACGTCGGGGTACTGGCCGGTGAACAGGGTCGGACGGCTCGGCACGCACGCCAGCGAGCCGGTGTAGTGGCGGTCGAACGAGACGGCGTTGTCGTCGAACCACCGCTGCCCGGCGAGCGAACGGCGCCACTCGGTGAGCTCCTCGTTCTCGTACGGCGGAGCGGCGCGTTCCTCGTCGCTCATGATCACGACGACGTCGGGCCGCCGCTGTCGGGTCGGATCGGTCATCGTTCCTCCTCGGTGGTCACGACGGCCGCAAGGCCGGCGAGCATGGCGTCGGACGCGATGGCCATTCGTTCGAGGGCCTTCGCTGCGACGATGCGCTTGGCCGGGTTGGGACCGGTGACGATCTCGGTCGTGAGGTTGACCTCGGTGACGGCACCGGCCGGGTCGAGCCTCCAGCGGTTCGTGGCGGTCCCAACCATCGGCGGCAGGCCTTCGATCGAGTAGGTCAAGGTCCTCGGTTCGTCCCACTCGGTGACTCTTTCGACGAGCGCCTGGCGGGCGATCTGCACCCGTCGGACGGTGCCCGGACCACTGGTCTGCTCCGAGAGCAGGCACGAGTGGCCGACGAGCGGCACCCAGGCCGAGATGTTCCCGAAGTCGGCGAGGACCCGCCACACGGATTCGACCGGTGCGGGGACGACGGTTTCTCTCACCAGCTTGCTCACTCGGCACCACTCATCAGCCGACCACTCGCACTCATGGGTCCTCCTTCGAACACGGCCATCCTCTATCCTGAGAGTTGGACTGTCAATTGATTGCGGTCGACGGAGGACCGATGGGACAAGACACCGGGCAACCGGAGGAAAGCCTCGACGGCCGACGACGCCGGCGGCTCCAGGGACGCCGGTCGGCCATCGACGCGACGATCGACCTCGTCCTCGAGGGCAAGACGATGTCGGCGGACGCCGTTTGCGAACGGGCCGGGATCTCACCCGCGTCGCTGTTCCGCTACTTCGACACGCTCGACGACCTGCGCACCGCCGCGATCGCCCGCTACTTCGAGCGCTTCGACGACCTGTTCTCCGTGCCCGACATCGGCGAGGGGTCGATCGCCGACCGCATCAGGCGGTTCGTCTCAGCACGTGACGATCTCTATCTGCACACGGCGCCGATGGCGCGCTTCAGCCGCCACCAGGCCGTCGAGGTGGACGAGATGGCCGAGACGCTCACCCGGGTCAGGGCGACACTGTCGGATCAGATCGACCGGCACTTCGCAGCCGAACTCGACCACCTCTCCCCCGCCGTGCGGGCGCGACGCGTCGCCGTTCTTGCTGCCCTCACGTCCTTCGAGGCGTGGGACCAACTCGCCACGCTCACCCCGGAAGCCCGGCGCTCGGCCCTGGTCGAGTCGGTCGGGTCGATCCTCGGGATCGGTTGACAGCATCCGTCCGCCGCCCCTGAGGGCGACGGACGGACGGATGCCGGTCGGCTACTCGGTGCCGGGGATCTTGTAGTCGGCGAAGCGGTCGCGCAGGTCCTTCTTGGAGAACTTGCCGACGCTGGTCTTGGGGACCTCGTCGATGAACACGACGTCGTCGGGCAGCCACCACTTCGCTACCCGGCCGTCCAGGAACTCGAGAATCTCCTCCTTGGTGAGAGTCTCTCCCTCCTTGGCCACGACGAATGCGACCGGGCGCTCCTGCCACTTCGGGTGGGGCATGCCGACGACCGCGGCCTCGGCCACCTTCGGGTGGGCCATGACCTCGTTCTCCAGCTC
>JAGQSN010000117.1 GCA_020439555.1 Acidimicrobiales bacterium
CCGTCGAGGAACAGGTCGTCGTCCTCTACGCCGGCACCAACGGCTACCTCGACTCGGTTCCGGTCGCGGACGTCCAGCGCTTCGAGCAGGAACTGCTCGACCTGTTCCGCACCCAGCGGTCCGGCCTCCTCAACGACATCAAGACGACCGGCAAGCTCGACGAGGAAGCTCTCAAGGCAGCGCTGGCCGAGTTCGTCCGTGACTTCGCCCCGACCGGCGGCACGGCCGACGAGCCCGCTGCCGGAGCGACCGTCGAAGGCGATACGGCGCAGGCCGGCGGATCGGCCGAAGGGATCCTCCCCGAGACCGAGATCACCCGCGACGACGAGAGCGACGAGGCCTGAGTCATGGCCGGTGGCCGCGAGAGGGCGCTACGGCGAAGGATCCGTAGCGTCCAGTCGACCAAGAAGATCACCCGGGCGATGGAGCTCATCGCAGCCACCCGGGTGGCCAAGGCGCAGCAGCGCGCCGCCGCTGCGCGGCCATACAGCGAGAACCTGACCGGTGTCATCCAGCACCTGGCCGAGAACGGCGGCATCACCGACCACCCGTTGATGGTGCCCCCGAAGGAGGTCAAGAAGGTCGCGTTCGTCGTGATCACCTCCGACCGTGGCCTCGCCGGTGGCTACAACTCGTCGGTGATCAAGGCAGCCGAGCGAGAGATCGACGCCCGTCGCAACGAGGGAGCGGACTACTCGCTGATCCTGATCGGCAAGAAGGCCGACGGCCACTTCCGCTTCCGCGGATACAACATCGACGCCTCCTTCAACGGGATCAGCGACACACCCACCTACGCCGATGCCCAGGCTGTCGGCGCTGTGGTGTCGGAGAAGTTCAGCTCCGGTGAGGTCCAGGAAGTCGTCCTGGTCTTCACACGGTTCATCTCGGTCGGCACGCAGCAGGTCGTCGTCCGCCAGTTCATGCCACTCACCGGCGTGGGCGAGGAACACGACGACAAGCGCGCCGGAGCGGCCTACGAGTTCGAGCCGGCCCCGGCGACGATCCTCGAGACGCTGCTGCCTCGCTACGTCAACGCTCGCCTCTTCGCAGCGCTGCTCGACTCGGCCGCGTCGGAGCACGCGAGCCGTCAGCGGGCCATGAAGGCCGCCACCGACAACGCCGAAGAGCTCATCGTCAAGCTGTCCCGGGTCATGAACCGGGCCCGCCAGGACGCCATCACCACCGAGATCACCGAGATCGTCGGTGGTGCCGAGGCGCTCCACCAGTCCGCCGGGTCCGATCCCGACGACCTCCTCCTCGACAACGTCTTCCCCGAGGACCCCTTCGACCACTCGGCCCACCGGCCGACCCGCACGCACCAGCTCAGCGCAGGAGAGAAGCTGTGACCATCACCAACGAACCCGAGGTCCAGTACAAGGACGGCCGCGTCGTCACCGTCGCAGGCCCAGTGGTCGACGTCGAGTTCCCTTCGGACTCGATGCCCGAGATCAACTCGTGCCTGTCGATGACGATCGACCTCGACGGCAAGTCGACCGAGGTCCGTGCCGAGGTGGCCCAGCAGATCGGCGACAACCGCGTTCGGGCCATCTGCCTGAAGCCGACCGACGGCCTCCGCCGCGGGGCACGCGTGATCAACACCGGCCAGCCGATCACGGTGCCGGTCGGTGACAAGGTGCTCGGTCACGTGTTCAACGTGATCGGCGAGCCGCTCGACATCACCTCCGAAGAGCTCGGCGAGGTCGACACCCGCTGGGCGATCCACCGTGAGGCCCCGTCCTTCGACTCCCTCGAGCCGTCCGCTCAGATGTTCGAGACCGGCATCAAGGTCATCGACCTCCTCACCCCGTACAAGCAGGGCGGCAAGATCGGCC